>JBEBHE010000150.1:0-10549 GCA_040081205.1 Burkholderiales bacterium
TTTTTAAACATATATTTATATATATCCTCTATGTAAAATAGCGTCCGTGTATTGGCCGGAGCGGAAATTTTTGTTACACTTCAGGGCTCTGCTGCAATTAGTTGGTGGAAGCGCTAAAGAACGGCATGTGAGAAGTATCGAAAAGGCATCAAAAAAGTAAGTGGGCGGCTCGCCCATTTTTTGTTTGTGGCGTCGATTTGCAATGGATTTATCAAACTTGCTGGAAACAACGTTGGCCGGGCTGGGTTATGAGCTGGTCGATATGGAGCGCTCCGGCAAGGGCCGGATGATGCGCGTTTATATCGACAAGCCCGGTGGCACGGGACGCATCAATCTGGATGACTGCGCCAAGGTGAGCAATCATTTGGGCCGGGTGTTGACGGTTGAGAATGTGGATTACGAGCGGCTGGAGGTGTCGTCACCTGGGCTGGACCGGCCACTGAAGCAGGAGCGCGATTTTGTGCGTTTCGCGGGGCAGACGGTGCGCGTGAAGCTGCGCGTGCCACTGGAAGGACAGCGTAATTTTGTGGGGGTGCTGCGGCAAACCCAGGCGGGAAAGGTTGAACTGGAAGTGGAGGGCAAGACCGTGGTGTTTGAACTGGTCAACCTCGACAAGGCGCGCTTAGTACCGGATATTTAATACTGAATACCCGATATCCGGTGCCAGCGATGTAGGGCCGGAGATCATGGCGTTCAGGATTCAGGAGTTTGTATGAACAAGGAAATTCTGCTGTTGGTGGATGTGCTGGCGCGCGAGAAAAACGTCGACAAGGAAATCGTGTTCGGCGCGCTCGAACTCGCGCTCGCGTCGGCCAGCAAAAAGAAATTCAGTGAAGACGTGGAAATTCGCGCCGCAGTGGATCGCGAGACGGGCGAGTTTTCATTCTTCCGCCGCTGGCTGGTGGTGCCCGATGCGGAAATCGAAACGCCTTCGCGCGAATACAAGCTGCACGAAGCCGTTGAAGAAAAGCCGGATTCCAAAGTCGGTGATTACATTGAAGAGCCGCTGGAAGGTTTCGATCCCGGCCGCATTGGCGCGCAGACCGCCAAGCAGGTGATTGTGCAGCGTATCCGCGATGCGGAGCGCGAGCAGATACTCAACGATTTTCTGGCGCGTGAAGAGCATCTGGTTACCGGTACTATCAAGCGCATGGAGCGCGGCAACGCCATTATCGAATCGGGGCGGCTCGAAGCGCTGCTGCCACGCGATCAGATGATCCCGAAAGAAAATCTGCGCATAGGTGACCGTGTGCGCGCGCTGGTTTGGAAAGTGGAGCGCGCGATGCGCGGTCCGCAGTTGATTCTGTCGCGCACCGCGCCGGAATTCATCATTCGTTTGTTTGAACTCGAAGTGCCGGAACTCGAAGACGGCCTGATGGAAATCAAGGCGGCAGCGCGCGATCCGGGTCTGCGCGCCAAGATTGCGGTGCTGTCGAAAGACAAGCGCATCGATCCGATCGGCACCTGCGTCGGTATGCGCGGTTCGCGCGTGCAGGCGGTGACCGGCGAACTCGCGCAGGAGCGCGTTGATATTGTGTTGTGGAACGACGATCCGGCGCAGTTCGTGATCAACGCGCTGGCGCCCGCCGAGGTCAGCAAGATCACGGTGGATGAAGAAAAACATAGCATGGACATCGTGGTGGACGAGGAAAATCTCGCTCAGGCGATCGGCCGCGGCGGCCAGAACGTGCGGCTCGCCAGCGAGCTGACCGGCTGGGAAATCAACATCATGAAAGAAGACGAATGGAAGCAGAAGAGCGATGAAGAATCCTCCGGCATTCGCGCTGTCTTCATGGAAAAACTGGATGTGGATGAAGAAGTTGCCAACATCCTGATGGAAGAAGGCTTCTCATCGCTCGAAGAAGTGGCTTACGTGTCGCGCGCCGAAATGCTGGAAATCGAGTCTTTTGACGAATCCACCGTTGACGAACTGCGCAGCCGCGCGCGCAATGCGCTGTTGACGCAGGAAATTGCATCCGAAGAAAAAGTCGAACATGACATCGAAGACCTGATGAAGGTCGAAACCATGGATCGCGATACGGCAAAATTGCTCGCGTCGAAAGGCGTGGGCACGCAGGAAGAACTCGCCGATTTCGCCACAGATGATCTGGTTGAATTGACCAGCATTGATGCGGTGCGCGCGGGCGAGTTGATCATGGCGGCACGCGCGCCGTGGTTCGCTGAACAAAACGCTTAACTTACCGACCGATACTGACAGATACGGACTGACCACATCGCATGGCGCAACTGAACGTCACACAATTCGCAACAGAACTTGGCGTGCCTCCGGCACAGCTCATTGAGCAGTTGCGCGCAGCCGGCGTGAAAAAGGCGCTGGCAGCCGAGACCGCGCTGACGGAAAGCGATAAGACGCAGCTACTTGATTTTCTCAGGCAGTCTCACGGCCAGGGCGAGGCGAAAAAGAAAATCACGCTGACCCGCCGTTCGACCACCGAGATCAAAAAATCCGACAGTACCACTGGCAAGGCGCGCACCATTCAGGTTGAAGTGCGCAAGAAGCGTGTGCTGGTCAAGCGCGATACGCCTGCTGATACGCCGGCTACCGAGGTTGCTGAAGAGGAAGCGCCGGTAGTGGTAGACGTGCCGGAAATGATAGAAGTGCCCGAAGTGGCCGAGGCGCCCGTCGTGCCGGTGGTGGCAGAGGTGGCGGAAGTGCTGCCGGTAGTGGCAGAAGTGCCTGCGGCGCCCAAAGCGCCCGCAACGCCATTGGTAGCGCAGGGTCCAAGATCAGTAATCGACGCGCAACAAATGGCGATACGCGAAGCCGAAGCAAGGCAGTACGCAACCCTCGCGCATTTGCAGGCCGAAGAGGCCCGTAAAAAACAGGAACAGGAACTGGCGCGCCGTAAAAAAGCGGAAGCAGCAGCCGAGCCCGCGAAAGTAGCGGAGGGCAAGCCGGCTAAAGGGGCTGATGGCACCGTTGCGAAAGCACCAAAAGCGGCTAAAGTGGTTGAAGGTACCTTGCACAAGCCTGCTGCTGTGCCGGGGGCTGATAAAAAACCGTCCAAAAAAGCGGCTGCGCCCAAGCCGGGCGTATGGCGCGACGAAACCGCAGCCAAGCGTCGTACTATCAAAACACGCGGTGACGCCAGCGGTGGTTTGGGTTGGCGCGAGCGCAAGGGCAAACACTCGTCCCACAAAGACGACGCCGATTCGCAGAGCACATTCTCCGCGCCGACCGAGCCGTTAGTGCGTGACGTGGTGGTGCCGGAAACCATCTCCGTAGCCGATCTCGCGCACAAAATGTCGGTGAAGGCGGCCGAAGTGATCAAAGCGCTAATGAAGCTTGGCAGCATGGTCACCATCAATCAGGTGCTCGATCAGGATACGGCGATGATCTTGATCGAGGAAATGGGGCACAAAGCGGTGCGCGCCAAACTCGACGATCCGGACGCCTTCCTCACCGAAGAGCAACCGGCGCATGCCGAAGCTGTGGTGGAGCATCGCGCGCCGGTGGTGACGGTGATGGGCCACGTCGATCACGGAAAAACGTCATTGCTCGACGCCATACGCCGCACCAAAGTGGCGGTGGGCGAGGCTGGCGGTATTACGCAGCATATTGGCGCTTATCACGTCGAAACCGCCAAGGGCATGATTACGTTTCTCGATACGCCGGGCCATGAGGCATTTACGGCCATGCGCGCGCGCGGTTCGAAAGTGACTGACCTAGTGATTCTGGTGGTGGCCGCCGATGACGGCGTGATGCCGCAGACGCAGGAAGCCATCGCACACGCCAAGGCCGCCAAGGTGCCGATGGTGGTGGCGCTGAACAAGATTGATAAGCCCGAAGCGAATCCCGAACGTGTGATGCAGGATTTGTCGACGCACGAAGTGGTGCCCGAACAGTGGGGCGGCGACACACAGTTTGTTCCGGTGTCGGCGCGTACCGGTGCGGGTCTCGATGCGCTGCTCGACGCTATATTGTTGCAGGCCGAGGTGCTGGATTTGAAAGCGCCGAAAGATGCGCCGGCGAAAGGTGTGGTCATCGAATCGCGTCTCGACAAGGGCCGCGGCCCGGTCGCTACCGTTCTGGTGCAGTCGGGTACGCTCAAACGCGGCGATATCCTGCTGGCGGGTACGGTATTTGGCCGCGTGCGTGCGTTGGTGGATGAGGCCGGTAAGAACGTCGAATCCGCCGGGCCTTCGATTCCAGTCGAAGTGCTGGGTTTGTCGGATGTGCCGGCAGCAGGCGCCGATGTGCTGGTGCTTGGCGACGAGCGCAAGGCGCGCGAAATTGCGCTGTTCCGGCAAGGCAAGTTCCGCGACGTTAAACTCGCCAAGAAGCAATCGGCCAAGCTCGAAAACATCTTCGATCAGATGGGCGAGGACCAGAAGAAGATGTTGCAGCTCATCATCAAGGCCGATGTGCAGGGTTCGTATGAAGGCTTGGCGTATGCACTGGGCAAACTCTCGACCGATGAGGTTAAGGTCAATATCGTGCATGCGGCGATCGGCGGCATTACCGAGTCGGACATCAATCTTGCGCTGGCGTCCAAGGCCGTGGTGATCGGCTTTAACGTGCGTGCCGATGCGGCTGCGCGCAAGCTTGCCGAGGGTAGCGGCATCGACATCCGCTACTACAACATCATTTACGAAGCAGTCGATGAGATTAAAGCGGCGATGACCGGCATGCTGTCGCCGGAACGCAAAGAAAGCATACTGGGCACCATCGAAGTGCGCGAAATTTTCAAGATTTCGAAAGTCGGCACGGTGGCGGGTTGCTTCGTGAACGACGGTCTCGCACGGCGCAACGCCAAAGTGCGCGTATTGCGCGACAGCGTGGTGATCCACGACGGCGAATTCGATTCGCTGAAGCGGTTCAAAGACGATGTGCGTGAAGTCAAAGCAGGCTTCGAATGCGGCTTGTCGCTGAAAGGCTATAACGATCTGAAGGTCGGCGATCTGCTCGAAGTGTTCGAGGTTGTCGAAGTGGCGAGAACACTATAAAAATTATAAGTATATGTTTTTAAACGATTTATAAGAATCGTTTGCTGACTTATAACAATCCATGCCAAAAGATTATCCGCGCAGCCGGCGCATCGCCGAGCAGATTCAGCGCGAACTGTCGGACATTATCCGTCTTGAATTGAAAGACCCGCGCGTGGGCATGATTACGATCACCGATGTTGAGGTGACCTCCGATCATGAACACGCTAAAGTTTTTTTCACGTGCCTGGGTAATCTCACTGATGCTGCCGACAACACGCCGGTGACGCAAGCGCTGGAACATGCCTCCGGTTTCCTGCGCAGCGAACTTGCACATCGCATGCGGCTGCGAATCGTGCCACACCTGCATTTTGAATACGACGAATCCATTGAGCGCGGTGTGCGCTTGTCCAAACTAATCGACGAGGCCGTCGGAAACAAACCTGACGGCGCCAAGTGAGCGCGCCAAGAAGCGTGCACAGCCGTGTGGACGGCGTCATTTTGCTGAATAAACCGCTGGGCATCAGTTCGCAACAAGCGGTAAGCCGTGTGCGGCATTTGTTCCGTGCTGCGAAGGCGGGCCACACGGGCACGCTCGATCCTGCTGCCGATGGGTTGTTGCCGGTGTGCCTGGGCGAAGCCACCAAGTTCAGTCATCTGCTGCTGGACGCCGACAAAACGTACCTCGCGACCGTGCGGCTCGGCGTGGTCACCAACACGGGTGATGCCGAAGGCGAAATCATCGAAAGCAAGCCGCCGGTGACCGATCGCGAAACAATCCTGAGGGCGCTGGAAAAATTTCGCGGTGAAATGTTACAAACCCCGCCGATGCACAGCGCGCTCAAGCATCAGGGCGTGCCCCTTTACGAATATGCGCGCAAGGGCATAGAGATCGAACGTCAGCCACGCCGCATCCATATTCATGAGTTGCAGCTACTTGAAATAAACGATGTTTTTCTCAGGATACGCGTGCGTTGCAGTAAGGGCACCTATATTCGGGTGCTGGCAAGCGACATCGGCGCGGCGCTGGGTTGCGGCGCCAGTTTGTCGGCCTTGACGCGTACGCAGGCCGGCGCGCTGGAACTTTCGCACCCGGCTACCTGTACGCTGACGGCGCTACAGGGGATGCTGGAGACAGCTCGTAAAGCGCGGTTGCTGCCAGTGGATACGCTGCTTGCCACGTTACCCGTATTAAACGTGGAGGCGGCAGAGGCGGAGCGCCTGTTGCTGGGGCAAAAACTGGGGCTGAAACAGGCGCGAATCACCGGTTTTGCGCGAATTTACGGGCCAAACCAGCGTTTTCTGGGCTTGGTTGAGGTTGGCGAGGGTGGACGCACGGTTCCCTATCGCATGCTCGCGCAAAGTCATGAAACCAATGACGAAATGCGCGATGAAAGACTTGAGAAAACACCCGATTAGCGAGTAAAATGCTGGGTTTTCGAGCGGAGAAAGAATATGGCAGTTTCCACCCCCCAAAAGGCCCAGGTCGTGGCCGATTACCAACGCAAGGCGGGCGACACCGGGTCGCCCGAAGTGCAGATCGCGCTGTTGACGGCACGCATCGTTGATTTGACCGAACATTTCAAAGCGCATGTGAAAGATCATCACTCGCGCCGTGGTTTGCTGCGCATGGTGAGCAAGCGCCGCAAACTGCTGGACTATCTGAAGACCAGCAATGTCGATCAGTACCGCAATGTGATTGATCGTCTCGGCCTGCGTAAGTAATAATCGCAAGTAAGCAACGCACGTAAGCCACCACAAGAGATTAACCCGCCATGCCGGGAACCTGCGCATTTCAGCCAGAGAGCGCTTACGCTCGGCGTTCTTTCTGTGCCTGGCATTTCTCGTCGGCAAAAATGGTTCTGGCGCGGGTGCCGTAAAACCGAAGACCGCTGTGTAGCGGTCTTTTTGTTTGTAATGTCCATTGCAAGATTATTGAAAATTTGAGAAAACCGAGGATAGCGAATTGAGTCACGTTAAAAAATCGATCATGTGGGGGCGTCACCAGTTGACGCTGGAGACCGGTGAAATTGCGCGTCAGTCGGGCGGCGCGGTACTGGTGACGATGGAAGAAACCGTAGTGCTGGTAACCGTGGTGGCGAAGCGCCAAGCCAAGGCGGGACAGGACTTTTTCCCATTGACGGTGGATTATCAGGAAAAAACCTATGCGGCGGGCAAAATCCCTGGCGGGTTTTTCCGCCGCGAAGGCCGCCCGTCAGAAAAAGAAATTCTTACGTGCCGCTTGATCGATCGTCCGTTGCGTCCGTTATTCCCCGATGGCTTTTACAACGAAGTGCAGGTTATCGCGACGGTGATGTCATCGAACAGCGACATTGATTCCGACATTCCGGCGATGATCGGCGCGTCGGCGGCGATGGCGATTTCCGGCGTGCCGTTCCAGGGGCCTATAGCGGCGGCGCGCGTGGGCTTTATGAACGGCGGCTACGTGCTGAATCCGACGTTGACCGAACTCAAAACCTCGCAGCTTGATCTCGTTGTCGCCGGCACGCAGCAAGCGGTGTTGATGGTGGAATCCGAAGCGCAGATCCTGTCGGAAGACATCATGCTCGGTGCGGTGGTTTACGGACACGAGCAAATGCAGGCTGTCATCAACGTGATCCATGAAATGGTTGAAGAAGCCGGTAAGCCGCTTTGGGATTGGGCGCCGGCACCGAAGGACGACGCGCTGATCGCACGCATTACGGCGATTGCCGATAAAGATTTGAATGCGGCATTCCAAATGAAAGAAAAGCAGGCGCGTTCCGCTGCCATCTCTGATATCTGGAAGCGTGTGAATACCGAAGTGGGCGTGGGCACCGAAGGCGGGCCAGATGCAAATGCCGTGGGCGAAATTTGTTTTGCGCTCGAGTCTAAAATCGTGCGTAGCCAAATTCTCAACGGTGAGCCGCGTATCGATGGCCGCGATACACGCACCGTGCGCCCCATCACCATACGCAACGGCGTGTTGCCACGCACGCATGGCTCTTCCCTGTTCACGCGTGGTGAAACGCAGGCGCTGGTGGTGGCTACACTCGGCACTGCGCGCGACGAGCAGCGCATAGATGCGTTGCAGGGTGAGTATAAGGACCGTTTCATGCTTCACTACAACATGCCGCCCTTCGCCACCGGTGAAACCGGTCGCGTGGGCACGCCGAAGCGGCGTGAAATCGGCCATGGACGGCTCGCCAAGCGCGCGCTGCTGGCGGTGCTGCCGACAGCCGAAGAGTTCGCGTATTCGATGCGCCTGGTGTCCGAGATCACCGAATCCAACGGTTCCAGCTCCATGGCATCGGTGTGCGGCGGCTGTCTCGCGTTGATGGACGCGGGCGCGCCGTTGAAGGCGCACGTCGCAGGCATCGCGATGGGTCTGATCAAGGAAGGCAATCGTTTCGCGGTGCTCTCCGACATTCTGGGCGACGAAGATCACCTCGGTGACATGGATTTCAAAGTGGCCGGCACCGCGGCGGGTATTACCGCGCTGCAAATGGATATCAAGATCACCGGTATCACCAAAGAGATCATGCATGCCGCGTTGGTACAGGCGCGTGAAGGCCGTCTGCATATTCTGGAAAAAATGCAAGCCGCGATGGAAACACCGCGTACTGCGCTCTCTGCTTGGGCGCCGCGCATGATTACGTTCAAGATCAAGCCGGACAAAATTCGCGACGTGATCGGCAAAGGCGGCGCGGTGATTCGCGCGCTGACCGAAGAAACCGGTACTACCATCGACATTCAGGACGACGGTTCGGTGACGATTGCTTGCGTTTCGGCCGAAGGCGGCGAAGCGGCGCGCAAGCGCATCGAGGAAATCACCGCCGATGTCGAAGTCGGCAAGATTTACGACGGCACCGTGCTGAAGCTGCTGGATTTCGGCGCGATTGTCAGTGTGCTGCCGGGCCGCGATGGACTGCTGCACATTTCGCAAATCGCCAACGAGCGCGTGAATGCCGTGGCGGACCACCTTAAAGAAGGTCAGGCGGTACGCGTGAAAGTGCTGGAGGCCGACGAGAAAGGCCGCTTGCGTTTGTCGATGAAGGCTGCGGCTGCCGAGGCAGTAACGCAAAGCGCGTAACGGTTACTGCGTAAAACAAAAAGGGCGGCCTAGGCTGCCCTTTTTTATGGTCTTATTTATATGGTGTTATGTTTTTAAACGATGTTTTTGAATTGCTTTTGACTCGAGTGTAACTTTTCTCCAAGATACAAGTGTTAGCTTCTACTAACGGCAGGCAGAAACGTTATTTCGCGACTTGCTTTTCCCGCAATTCATCCAGCGTTTTACAGTCGATACATAACGTGGCTGTAGGCCGCGCTTCCAGTCGCTTCAAGCCGATCTCTACGCCGCATTTGTCGCAATAACCATAGTCGCCGCTGTCAATCAGCGCAATGGTTTCGTCAATTTTTTTGATGAGCTTGCGCTCGCGGTCTCGGTTGCGCAGCTCTAGCGACATGTCGGATTCCTGCGTCGCACGGTCATTGGGATCGGCAAAAATCGTAGCCTCGTCCTGCATGGTATGTACCGTGCGGTCGATATCCTGGCCCAAACCGCGTTTTTGCTCTTCCAGAATGCCGCGGAAATGGGCGAGCTGCCGGGGATTCATATACTCTTCTTTCCCCTTGGGCTTGTATGCCGTTGTAGCTTTGTTCAGATCGGTTGCCATGGCAGCTATATACACCTTCTACGTACATTAAAAAAGCGGTTTAGTAGCAAAAATAAATGGGGACTGCAAGCGGGTTTTCAACCGGCTCCCAGCCCCGCGCCGGCCAGCATTTTACATTGACCGGGGGTATTGCGGAGCGTATATTACGCCCCTTTCCGTTCCCGGCGTCGCTGGACTACAGTGCCCGTAGCTCAACCGGATAGAGCACCGGCCTTCTAAGCCGGGGGTTGTGGGTTCGAGTCCCGCCGGGCGCACCATTTAAAAGCGCCAATCGCGTGCGATTGCAGAGGTTTCTACGGTGGCTGTAGCTCAGTTGGTAGAGTCCTGGATTGTGATTCCAGTTGTCGCGGGTTCGAGTCCCGTCAGCCACCCCAATTACGTGTTGTTCCTCGGCTTCCCGGCCTGAGCGTTTGAGCGGTGCCATGCGTATAGGCCAGGGTTTTGATGTGCATGCGCTGGCTGAAGGCCGCAAGCTCATCATCGGCGGCGTTACTATCCCTTATGAACGCGGGTTGGCCGGGCATTCCGACGCCGACGTGCTGCTGCATGCTGTTTGTGATGCGCTGATCGGCGCTGCGGCGCTGGGTGACATCGGCAAACATTTCCCCGACACCGATCCGCGTTACTCGGGAATCGACAGCCGCAAGCTGCTGCGTGAAGTTGGGCAGCTGCTGCGCGGTCGCGGCTACAGGATCGTGAATATCGATAGCACTGTTGTCGCGCAAGCGCCAAAGCTTGCGCCGTTTATTTTGGCAATGCGTGAAAATATTGCGGCTGATGTGGGTGTTGCGGTGGGTGCGGTGAATGTCAAAGCAAAAACGGCTGAACGATTAGGCGCTATCGGGCGTGGCGAGGGGATTGCGGCGGAAGCGGTGGTGTTGCTTGAAGGGCTTCCCGATATCCGATCCGGCGATTCGTAATTGCTGCGGGGTTTATTTGTAACT
>JBEBHE010000151.1:0-10510 GCA_040081205.1 Burkholderiales bacterium
GGAATATCCCATTTAATGGAAGTTTTTTGTACCGTGGTACTCTGCCGTCCAAACCAAAAGAGGATACCAATGCCTTACCTCAAAAACATTATCTTCACGCTCCTCGCCGGCCTTTCTATGGTGACTCTGCCCGCCTTCGCCCAGCAATATCCCACGCGCCCCATCCGCATGCTGATTCCTTTCACGGTCGGCAGCGCCGCGGACATCATTGCGCGTGTGATGGATCCGGCGATGCGCGAACGTCTGGGCCAACCCATCGTGATGGATAACCGCGGTGGTGCCGGTGGCAATATCGCCGCTGAGTTGCTGGCCAAAAGCCCTGCCGATGGTTACACGCTCATGATGTCGAGCATCGGCACGTCGGCTATCAACCTGAGCCTGTATTCAAAGCTGAATTACCATCCGCAAAAAGATTTCACGCCGATCACGCTGGTAGCGGAAAGCCCGAACGCGCTGGTACTCAATCCGTCGGTGCCGGCAAAAACGCTGAAGGAATTTATTGCGCTGGCCAAATCCAAACCCGGCGTTCTGAATTACGGTTCTTCCGGCTCGGGCACCACCGTGCATCTGTCAGCCGAATTGTTCTGTGTGATGACCGGTACAAAGATGGTGCATGTGCCGTTCAAGGGCGCGGCGGAGTCATTGACCGCGCTGATCGCGGGGCAACTCGATCTGCAGTTCGCCAGTTTGTCTTCGGCGATACCGTTGATCAAATCGGGGCGCGTGCGTTCGATCGGCGTCACGTCACCGAAGCGCTCGCCTTCTCTGCCCGATCTGCCAACCATCGCCGAATTAGGGTTGCCGGGTTACGAGGCCGTGGCATGGTGGGGCATCGTCGGGCCGGCGAATCTGCCCGCCAACATGGTCGCCACCATCAACAAGGTCACGCTCACCTCACTGGAGCAAAAGGACGTGAAAGACCGTCTGTTCAATGCCGGCGTTGAAGTGCGCACCATGGGGCCGGAAGATTTCACCAGGTTCACTGAAACCGAAATCCAGAAATGGGCGAAGGTGGTTAAAGCGTCCGGCGCGCGCGCGGATTGATATCCGTCGTGCGCGGCTGAGTCAGCGCACGATCTTCATATGCATTGGCTCAGATGATCGTTATAACGTAAGTATTTGTTTTTATTAACTATTTTAATTACTTACGTCGGCACCTAAAACTTCACCACCTTCGGATCAAACTCCAGCCCAAGCCCCGGCTTGGTCGGCACGGTGAGCATACCGTTCTTCGGCACCGGCACTTCCTTGTAGCAACGGAAGGTCCACGGCATGTATTCGACCGTCAGGCCGTTGGGTATGGCGGCGACGGTATGCACCTGGATTTCTGGAATCAGATGGCTCACCACCGGCAGGTTGAACGCTTCGGCCATGGCGGCAATCTTCATGAAGCCGGTGATACCGACCGAGCGCATGAGGTCGATCATGACGATATCCACCGAGCGCGCTTCCATCATGTGCCGGAACGGCACTGAGCCGTAAACATATTCGCCGCCGGCCACTGGCGTATCGAGCGCATCCGTCACGCGCGCGAGGCCGGGGTAGTCGTCGTGCGCGGTCACGTCCTCAAGCCAGAACAGGTGATATTTTTCAATCTGCTTGCCGATAGAAATCGCCTGACGCACATCCCAGCGCTGGTTGATGTCGCACATCAGATCGATGTTGTCGCCGATGGCTTCGCGTATGAGTTTGATGCGCTCCACTTCCTTGGGCGGATTGGTATCGCCGGGCAGCGCCAGTTGCGTCTTCATCTGCTTATAGCCCTTCTTCACCAATGTCTCCGCCGCTTTCACCACGTGCTTGAGCGGAAAGCCGCGCATCAGTGCGCCGCTGGCGTAGGTGGGTACGGTTTTGCGAAAACCGCCGAGCAGTTCCGACACCGGTTTGCCATAGGCTTTGCCCTTGATGTCCCACAATGCAATGTCAATGGCGGACGAGGCGAGCGTAAAAACGCCGCCGGGGCCGGCATGCGAACCGGCTTCGCGAAACTTGGCAAGGATGGGTTCGATGGCGAGCGGATTCATGCCGACGGCGATTGCGCCCAGTGAATCGATCGCCGATTTCAGCGCCGGCGTGATACCCGCGCCAAAAAACGCTACCGAGATGCCCTGCAGTCCCTGATCGGTGCTGATCTTCACGGCAATCAGTTTGCGCGTCGCACCTTTTTCCTGAGGGCCGTTGGCGAGCGGTTCATCGGCGGGCACTTCAACAAATGCGGTTTGGACTTTGGTGATTTTCATGGGCGTCTCTATGGAAAGTGAGTGGAAGTTGAATGAAAAAGAAGAACAGGAAAAAGCGGTCGGAAAGCTTACGCTCCCGCAGGAACCATGACAGTGCCACCACCGGCAAAAATGATCAAGCCATAAACACGTTTCGCGGGAAATACACGCGCCACGTGCCGGCAGTAGGCCTCGACCTGCGCGCGGTACTCGGCGAGAAGGCGCTCATCCACCCCGCTCAGTGCACCCGTTTTGTAGTCAATCACACATACATCATCGGCAAATTCCACCAGACGGTCGATACGAGGGGTTTCACCTTTATCCGTGACAAACGACACTTCGTTCGCCGCATTCGCGTAAAGCGCCGGATCAAAATAACGCCGGAAGTCGGGTGTGTTTAGCAATTGCTGCGCATCGCGCCACATCGCATCAAAGACATCGCGCGGCAAGGACAATTCTCGCCGAAGCGCATCTGGTTCCGGCGTATAGGCTGCGGTCAGCCGATCCATGAGGCAATGGAACTGCGTGCCGTAGCGCAAACCCGCGCCGCCCGGTGTTGCGGTGCGGCTGCCGACGGGCATGCGCCGGGTCATGCGCGGGTCGGCCTGCGGCACGG
Source organism: Burkholderiales bacterium (assembly GCA_040081205.1). Lineage (GTDB taxonomy): Bacteria > Pseudomonadota > Gammaproteobacteria > Burkholderiales > SG8-41 > UBA5216. Next base: position 2,836 of record JBEBHE010000151.1, read on the forward strand.
CCGCGTCCTCGGGTGCGCTCGAACTCGCTTGCGCACCATGCACGAGCGTTTCTCCCAACGCGATCATGCGCGAGGCATCCTCTTCGGCTCCAGAGAGCTGCACCGCCGCGCGGCGTATGCGTGAGTACCAGGTTTCCGCGCTGCCCTTTTTTTGTGATCCGCTCACAATAAGAACCTGCTTCGCGCGCGTCATCGCCACGTAGAGCAAATTCAAATCTTCACGCGCGGCAATCTCAATTTCTCGCGCGTGATGCACGCGTTGCGCGCGGCTTAACTCGTCTTTTTTGCTCCACAATGAAAAATGCACCGGCGCCGGCGCATCGGGCGGCCATTCAATCAGCGCGTCGTAGCCGCGTGCAGGCGGCGTAGCGGTCGCATCGAGCATCCACACGATAGGCGCTTCCAAACCTTTGGCGCCATGCACGGTGAGTATGCGCACCGCGTCGGTGGCATCGCCAATAACCCCTTCGTCGGGCGCTTCCTCCATCGGCGATGCGCGCAGATCGTTAATCTCATTGATAAACTTTGGAAGGCTGGGATACCGACCCGCATCGCTGTCGAGTGCGCGTTGAATGTACGCGAGCAGATTCGCGCGCACCGCGCCACGCGCCGCGGGCGCCACGGCGGCTTCATAACGGTTCAGCACATCCGCCTCGAAGTAAATACGATCCAACTGGTCATGCACCGGCAGCGCGCCCACGTTGGCTCGCCATTGCGCGAGTAATTCATGCGCGCGACGCAGCCCATCACTGCATCGCGCATCCCGCACGTGTGCACACAAGCGATCCCACCAGGCGCCCGTGCCTGCCTGCGCGAGCGCTATCAAATCGTTGTCGTCACAACCAAAAACCGGCGAACGCAGCGCGTGTGCCAGCTTCAAATTCGAAAACGGCGCAATTAAAAACTCCAATAGTGCGGTGATGTCGCGCGCTTCCAGTGTATCGAGCAAACCACCCTGTCGCGACGTGATGTAAGGAATGCCGGCGTGCCGCAATGCGCGCTCATACGCTACAAGATGCGTGCGCCCCCGCACCAGCACCATCACATCAGCGTAGCGCGCGGGACGTGTTACGTCCCCGGCAGGATCGTCGGCAACCTGCCACGCGCCCACGATGCGCTCAATGCCTTCAACCAGAAATCCAGCCTCACGTGCGCGGCGCAAATCCTCTTCGACATCGAGCGGCATTTCCAGGGGATTACGTAACGCTGCCAGCCCCGGTGTTTTATCGGTCACGTCATTCATCGCCAACGGCAGCACTTCGATGCGACCCGGCTTGCGCGCGTAATGCGCGGTGTGCTCCGCGTAACCTTGATAGTTCACATCGGGCGCCGTGAACACGGTGTTCACCAGATCAATCACCTGCCGGGCGCAGCGCCGCGATTCATCCTGTGCCAGCCGCGCCGCGCCGAACATCGCTTCGAGATCGTCCGCCGCATGCGCAAACAGCCGGGACTCCGCGCGCCGAAAGCGATAGATGGATTGCTTGGGGTCGCCCACCAGAAATACGGTGGGCGTGGAGCCGGATTCCGCCGCCGCCGCAAACCACGCCTTCAGCGTAAGCCACTGCAATGGGTTGGTGTCCTGAAATTCGTCGAGCAGAATGTGGTGATAACGCGCGTCCATTTTGGCTTGCATATACGCCGCATGCTCACCCAGCGCCAGTAACTGGTAAACACGCCACTCGATGTCACCGTAGTCGATCACTCGCCGTTCGTGCTTTACCGCCTGATAGGCGTCGAGCAGTCCGGCGCCACAAGTCAGCGCAGCGGCATTGAACGCATACGCATCCTTGTCGCGCAATGCATCAAGCACATCGATCACCTGCGTGCAAAGCTGTTGATGCAGCGCGAGATAGCGTGCTTCGTCGTCCGCGCCCAACCGTTCACGCTGCGCTTTGCTCGCCTTTTTGATGCGCGGCTCGTTCTCCGTGGTCAGCAAAATACTGCTTACGACATCAAAACATTCGCGTTGCGTAGGCATTTGCCAGGCGGCCGCCAGCTGCCCGGCAGCCTTTTGTTCTGTCGGCGTGCCTCGTGACAAAAATCCTTCATAAGCATGTACTTGTGTCAAAAACACGCTATCCGTCAGCAGCACGGCACAAGGATCTGCATTGGCCTCAACGCCAAACGCCACGCGTAACTGTTCAATGTGGTCATTGACCGCCTGACCCGCAGGCGCACCCGCCGTTGCCGCCCACCAATCGGCGCGGCGATACATGAAGTTGCGCAGCAACCCGCGGGTGTTATCTAGCCCGATGCGGATAAAGAGTTCATCGAGTGCGTGCGCGGCCTCTCTCTCAGGCTCTCGAGCCAGCGCGTTGGCGTAGCGCTGCCATGCGTCGCTGATCAGTGCTGCCGTTTGCTCCATCAGCGTGGCATCGCCCGCCACACCCGCATCGAGCGGCGCGCGGCGCAGCAACTGCATGAACCAGCTGTGAAACGTGGTGATGGTGATCGGCGGTTGCGCAATGAGAAATTCCTCATACAACGCGCGCGCGCGCGGCAACCACTCATCGATCTGTGCTGCGGGCACATCCCGCTCGCGCAGAAACCGGCGCACCTCGTCATCCGGAGCCGTCGCCAGCGTGTAAAGCCATTCGTGCAAGCGCACCGCCATTTCCTGCGCGGCTTTGCGCGTGAACGTGATGGCCAGTATGTCCGACGGCCGCGCCCCCGCCAGCAACAAGCGCACGATGCGCGACACCAGCAGCCAGGTCTTGCCGCTGCCCGCGCACGCTTCAACTACTACGCTGCGCTGCGGGTCGAGCGCGGTCGCATTGATGCCCTGGATGGGCGCGCTCACGGCCAATGACTCCGCCGGCACAGCCCATCCATTTCGCAATATTGGCACACCGCATCCACGCCCTGCGCGCGCAGCGCCGCACCCTGGTGCAGCGCGTCGTGCAGCAAGCCGAGGCGTTCACGGATATCGTGTGCCAGCAGACTGATTGCTTCGATGTCCTCGCTTAAGTGAATGCTCTTGACGCCTTCACGTTCCAGCGAGAGAAACAGCGCCGCCGCCACCGGTCCACCCCACAACAACACATAGACGGGCAATTGCACATCCTCGCCCGCCGAATCCACCTTCTGTCGCAATATTTCCTGGCGCTGCGCCTTATAGTCAATGACACTGACGGCCGCGTCAGGGCCGGCATCCACACGATCGATGCGTCCGCGCAGATTGAGCTTGCGGCCCTGCGGCGTGACGACGGTCAGCTCTTTTTTGGCCTCACCCGCGAGGAACCGCCAGCCCTCGGCTTCGCGCGCGCGCTGCCATTCAAGATACGGCGCAATCAAAGGCTTCCAGCGCGCCAGCCATGCTCGCGCAAGGTAGTTGGCAGTGACCGCCTCGCGAAATGCAGCATCGGTTGCCGCCTCCAGCGCCTGCACAGCGGCGTCCGGTGCGAGATCGCTCACCAGCGGATACAGGCGATGAAAAGCGGTGAGCGCGGCATGCACGGCGTTGCCGTAGTCGGCTTTATCGATCATTTCCTGCACGTCATCGACCTCGGCGAGCCGCAACATATGCCGCGCGTGATACTGATACGGGCACGCCATCAACGCATTGTAGCCACTAGCTGAAATATCCTCCGGAATCAGCATCGCCGGCACGCGCGGCGCGGGCTGCATAGTAACTGCGGGCAGTGCTGCCGGCTGCGGCGGAGCGACGATAGCCAGCGCGGCACGCGGCGCGATGGTGTCATCGCTGAGTGGTGAGCCGTACGCCAGCGTTTGCAATGCGTTCAATCGCTCGAAATACGGCGACAGCAAATTGGCTTCGCCATCCAGCGTGTGCTGCCATGTCACCAACACGTCGTCGCAATTGATGATCAGTGAGCACAGGGTTGATTCGATCTCGCGCACCTCATCGGCATGCGTGCGCAAGCCTAGTTCCTTACGCACGCCTTGATTGAAAAACATTGCTGGCGTTTCCGTGCCCGGCAAATGCGCCGCATCCGCACCTGCGATGATTACCGCATCGAAAGATCGCAGCACCGTTGCTGCGAGAAAGGTAAAAATCACCGGGCTTTCGATGGTTCGATCACGGAAGGTCGCCGTCTCAAATGCACGCCCGAGCCAGTGACGCCAATCGGCAAAGGTGATTGCGAGGTTATCCCCGGCAAGCTCGTCACGCAGGCGCGCCAGCAAGTCCAGCAGTTGTTCGCCGGCCGCATCGGACGCCAGGCCGCCAGCGTCACCCGGCACGCCGCACACGCCAATTTCTACAAGACTTTCCGCGAGCAGCGTCAGCCACTGCACGACCGGCGCACGTCGCCGCTCGAACCGGCGTGCAGCACGCTGCAAACGCACCAGCATCTGGCGCGCCTCAACGTCGTTGTGGCGCGCCGTGAGCTCGATGAAATTTTCGAATCCCGCGACAACATTGGCGGCACGCACGCGCTGCTCGAATTGTTGTACCACCTGCTCGCGCGCCGCACGCGCCCAGTCATGAAACACAAATGGCGATTTGAGCAAATCGAACAGGTCGCTGTGATGACAACCGCCGCTCGCCACATCCAGCCAGCGCGCAATGACGGTGGTCGCACTCACCGTTGACAACGCCCAGCCGGCTTCATCGGCAACCAGCACCGCAGCTCGTTCCAGCAAAGCGCGGGCGCGACGCGCAACCAGGCGGTCTTGCACCACCACGGCGATGCGCTGGCGCCCGGCCGCCAGTCGTTCGCGCACGGCATGGTCGATGATCTGCGCGTGAGCTTCCGCATGGGTGGCCGCACTTACGCGCACCCGCGTGGCGAGCGCGCTTTGCGCATGCGCGGCGCGCAGGGCCGCTGCTCGCTGCAAGAGACTGGTGTCAACCGTGGCCGGCCAAGCGGCAGCGAGCGTTTGCGATACGGCATCCATCGCATTACCGTCCGGCTCGATAACATGCACCGCCGCGCGCTCGGCGTAACGCTCAAGAAACCCGCGCTCTGCACGCGACCAGCCTTGCGGCGCTATCACGTACAACGGGGCGCGCGCATCTCGCGCCAGTTGTGCGAGCCGCGCCACATAGGCCGACTCAAAATCCAGCGCGCCACCAGCCTGCGTGTACGCTCGCCATAACTCATGCACAAGGCGCGCTTCGTAATCAAGCGAGGCGCCCATTCGCCCGCCCGGTGCACCATGAGTACGATATGCGAGCGCCAACTGCGCACTGAACGCAGCCTGAGTGTCCGGCAACGCGACGCGCTCGCGCGTTAATTCATCGAACAACGCCGCGAGTTCGCCACACACAGCCCACCGGTCATGTTCGTCAAACCACCCGTGTTCCGTGAGGGCGCGATAGAGCGACATCTCGCGCGCTGCGCTGCCGAGGACGGGCTGTTGAAGCACCACGTCGTCGGCCCACAGGCGCAACGTGGTAATCCGCGGCGTCAAAAGCACGGGCCTATTCGCTGCGCCCCGCAATGTGCGTGCAAAATCGCCGGCCGCATGCAGGTCTGGAATCACCACCACGAATTTGCGCAAGTCTGGCAGCGCCGCACTACTGCTGGCGAGGATTTCCCGCGCAGCATGTTCGGCAAATAATGCCTGCGGAACGACTATGCGTTGGATGTTGTTGGCGGACATATTCCTGAAACACTCGCATGAACGCGAGTCAGCCGTGATATTACATCCCCTGCCACGCAAACCCGCTCGGCATCACGCCATGCGGTACAAGCCCCTGCGTGCTAGCGGCCGAATATGCCGCGAAGGATATTGATGCCGTCCTTGACCGGATCGGGCGCCGCAGGCTGACCGGGTTGTGCCGATGGTTCGCCCGATGGCGCCCCGGGTGAGCGCGAGGGCTCCGCGCGTTGCGGGCGACCACTGCGCGCTTCTCCCGCATCACCCAGTAAGGTCGATGCGGTTGATTTGAATCGCACTTTCACGGCCCACTGCGGGTCTTGTGGACGCGGCGGCTGTGCGAAATTCGCTTCGGGCCCGTAGGCAATAAAGCTCAGCATCGGCGTGCCTATTTTTTTCACGACTTCGGCGGGCACCGTGCATTCGGTGGTTTGCGGCGGCATCACCACTTTTTCACGAATCAGACGAGCCACCTCGTTTGGCGGCACGTAGTCCATGAGCATTCCGCCGGATTCCTGCACTTCGCTGGAACTCCAAAAAATGATGTCGTTGCCGTCCACAGAACCCACAGCGGTCGCAAAATACCCGGTGGCGGTAGCGGGTGCATTCCAGCGTACCAACGCAGCGCCGGCACCCGTTGCGGATGAAACCAGATCTATGCGCGCCATGAAATCGTGTCCGCCGCCGAGCGCAAAGCGGATATCCGGCGTGTAATTGCCGCGTATGGCGTGATCGCCGATCAGCGATGCAGAATCCGGCACTGCCTTACTGTCCTGCTGGTTAGGCCACAGGCCAGTGGTACGGCCCGAAGGTGCCGCCCCGGAAGCAACACGCCGCGCTACAAATCCGGCAGGCATTTGACCAGAAGCCGCACGCGCAAAATCAATAACCACCGGCTGTCCCTGACGTGTTGCTTCGCCGCAGCCCCAGTAGATCAGCATGCGGCCTTTAGGGCGCTCCATGCCTTCCGGCATTTCGCGTTCAGCTCTTTCCGTGCCGACGGATGTGCGCGGCGAGAGTAACGGCAGTGATGGCCCCATACTCATGCCGGCAGGAATCTCGTGTGCCGCCGTTGGCGCATCCGCAGGGCGCTGCGACCCCAGCTGCAGCGACATTTTGCGTCCGCTTTGCTGCTGCCCGCCCATCATGCCCGTCATCATCCCCGCCATGCCGCTCATGCCGGGGATGTTCATACCTGCGGCTGTTTCCACGCTCATCCAGTATTGCGCGACAGGCGCCTTTTGCTGGGCGAGCACAATCGTTGGCAGCACGGCAAGTGCGGCCATCAAGATGATCTTCATTTCAGGGTTCCCTCGAATATACGTTCAAAGGCCGTTGCGAGTTACTTCTCGATCAACTGCTTTTTTGCTTTGGTCTTGGCCCATTCATCGGCATCCGCCGGCGCATCCTTTTTCTCGATGATAGGCTTCCACACCTTGGCGAGTTCAGCGTTCAGCGCAGTGAATTCTTTTTGATCGTCGGGCACATCGTCTTCGGCGAAAATGGCTTCGACCGGGCATTCGGCAACGCACAAAGTGCAATCGATGCATTCATCGGGGTCAATCACCAGCATATTCGGGCCTTCGCGGAAGCAATCCACGGGGCAGACATCAACACAGTCGGTGTACTTGCATTTGATGCAAGTTTCGGTCACTACATAGGTCATTGGAGTCCTTGCCTTCCGGTGGAACGAAAGCGGCCTTGAAATGGTAAAATGAGGCCATATTTTAACAGAAACAGGTGCTTAGCGTCGGTTAGCGGCATGCGGTATCAGGACGATGCTTTGCAAAAGCCGGATTTTTTGGTTAGCATGGGTTTCACACTACCTGCCGCCGTGTAATTCCATCTGATCCGCGCGGCTTTTCCCCATAAATTTCGAGAGGTTTGCAGCAATGAGCGAGCATATTCATCACGTTAAGGACGATACCTTTGATGCCGAGGTGCTAAAGTCCGCCACCCCGGTTCTGCTGGATTACTGGGCGGAATGGTGCGGCCCTTGCAAAATGATCGCGCCGATTCTGGACGAAGTGGCCAAGGATTACGCGGGCAAACTCAAAGTGGCAAAAATCAACATCGACGACAATCAGGCCACGCCGTCGAAATTCGG
>JBEBHE010000152.1:0-10481 GCA_040081205.1 Burkholderiales bacterium
TTATAACTATTTGTTTTTATTGAGTATTTTATATTATGATTATCGACTGCCACGGCCACTACACCACTGCACCCAAAGCACTCAAGGCTTACCGGGAACAGCAAATTGCATCACTCGGAGACGCGTCACGGCCCGCGTTGGCGCCCGACCTAAAAATCAGTGATGACGAAATCCGCGAGTCGATTGAAAAAAATCAATTGCGCATTCAGCGCGAGCGCGGCGTCGATCTGACGATTTTTTCGCCGCAAGCCGGCGCGATGGCGCATCACATCGGCAACGAAACCACCAGCAAACACTGGACGCAGGCGAGCAACGATATGATTCATCGTGTGAGCACGCTCTACCCCGATAATTTCGTGGGCGTGTGCCAGCTGCCGCAGTCGCCTGGCGTGAATCCGGCGAATTGCGTGGCAGAATTAAAACGCTGCGTCGAGCAACTCGGCTTCGTCGGCTGCAACATCAATCCCGATCCGTCAGACGGTAACTGGGGCGGCCCGCCGCTCACCGACAAAAGCTGGTATCCCTTGTATGAAGCGATGATTGAGCTCGATGTGCCGGCGATGGTGCATGTGAGCATGTCGTGCAACCCGAATTTTCATGCCACCGGCGCGCACTACATCAATGGCGACACCACCGCGTTCATGCAGTTTATCCAGGCCGATCTGTTCAAGGATTTACCCAAACTGCGCTTCATCATTCCGCACGGTGGCGGTGCAGTGCCCTATCACTGGGGCCGTTATCGCGGATTGGCGCAAGACATGAAACGCCCGCCGCTGTCTGACATGATGAAAAATGTATTCTTCGACACCTGCGTTTATCATCAGCCGGGCATCGACTTACTGCTGAAAGTTATCCCTTCGGACAATGTATTGTTCGCTTCCGAAATTGTCGGCGCGGTCAAGGGTATTGACCCCGAGACGGGTTTTCACTTCGACGATACCAAGCGTTATATCGAAGCCAATCAGGGAATATCTTCGGAAATCCGCCAAAAGATTTTCAGCGGCAACGCGCTGAAAGTCTATCCTCGCCTTGCCCGGCGACTGGGTGCAAAAGGCTAATCGAACCGCTGCGCGGCGAGCTCAGGCCTGCATCAGGCTTGTGTTTTTCTCTCTTTGCAGGCAAAATTTCACGCGCGAAATAACAATAATTTTCATCTCTTCACCACCGATCCGCCCCAGTCCGTGAAGGCGTGATCCGGCAGTAACAAAACCGGGACAACTACTTGTTTTAACTATGTATTTAGCGGTTGCTGAACTCATAGGCCAACAATCCAGGAGAGCGTAATGGCAAACGTCGGTATGGTGGGACTCGATTGGCAGGAGCGGATTAACTGGGACCGGCTGCGCAAGCACCGTCTGGCGCGCGCGCGTGAGCGTATGAAAGCGCACGGCCTCGGCGCCATGTTGCTGATGTATGACGAAAACGTCCGCTACGTCACCAGCACCCTCACCCCCGGCTGGAACCGCTTGAAGCCCGGCCTGCGCTATGCGCTGCTGTGCGGCGACGACGCTCCCGTGCTGTTTGAGCAAGGTGACATCGGCGTGCATATCGCCAAACATTCGCCTTGGATTCCGAAAGAAAACATCAAGTATTCGTATGCGTGGATCAAGGGCGCTGCCGGCCCTGCCTCATTGCAGCAGGTGACCAAGTTCACCAATGGCATCAAGAAAGAGATGAAAAAGAGCGGCGTTGACGGCCAGAAGCTTGGCGTCGACTTCATCGACATCAACATGATCCAGATTTTCAAAGACAACAAGATCGACTGGGTTGACGGCATGACGCCGATGATGGAAGCCCGTGCTGTCAAGAATCAGGATGAGCACGAGTGCATGCGTCAGGTAGGCGCCATTGGCGACGCCGCGCACTGGGAATTCATGCGCTTTCTGAAGCCGGGTTTGACTGAAAACCAGTTGACCGCGCACATCATGAAGTTTCTCTACGACATTCCAGGTATGGAAGACGTGGAAGACGTGATCGTGTCCTCGGGCCTGAACACGTGGCCGAACTGGCGCAACTTCTCCGACCGTATCATCAAGCCGGGCGACATGGTGTTCATGGACCTCGCCGCGCTGACGTGGAACGGTTACAAGTCGTGCTACTACCGCACCTATATGGTGGGCCGAGAGCCGAACCAGGAGCAAAAAGATTACTACGCGCTGGCGCTGGGTTGGCTGTACGACTCCATCAAGGCGGTGAAAGTTGGCGTCACCACGCGCGATATCGCCTCCAAGTGGCCGTCGGCGAAAGACACCTGGGGCTACGAAGAAGAAGACCAGGCTGCCGCCAACCTGTGGGGCCACGGTTTGGGTCTCGCGCAGTACGATCAGCCGGTGATTTCACGTATCTGGTCGCTCGATCATCCGATTGAGATCAAGGAAGGCATGGTATTCGCGCTCGAAACCCAGCACGGCAAAACACAGCAATGGGGCGTGCGCATTGAAGAAATGCTCATCGTTCACAAAGACAGCGTTGAAATCGTGTCGAACTTCCCGGTCGAGCAGATCACGGTGGTGGATCCGATGCCGGGCTATTGCAACTACGGCAAGCTGCCAGGACACTAACCCCTGATGGCACTATCCTCGAAGACCGCGGTGCTCACGGCGCCGCGGTCTTTTTCTATTATTGACCGCGATGTGCCGGCAATCGCGCCGGATCACGTGATCGTGCGCATCGCCGCTACCGCAGTGTGCCATACCGACCTCGGCATATACGAGGGTTTGTATGCGAACCTGAAATACCCGGTGGTGATGGGCCACGAATCCACCGGCGTGGTTGAAGCGGCGGGCGCAATGGTTACGCACGTCAAACCCGGTGATCCGGTGATCATCAATCCGATCATTTCCTGCGGTCACTGTGATATGTGCCGGCGTGAGATGCAGAACCTGTGCCGCAACGCAGGATTGTTCGGACGCGAAGTCGATGGCTCGCTGGCGGAACTGGTTCATGTTGCAGGCAAATATGCGCATCCGCTGCCTGCGGATTTGGCACTGGACGACGCCACCATTATTGAAACGCTAGCCACGGTTAAGCACGCGCAGGATCGCCTCGGTGTCAAAGCAGGCGATTCCGTAGTGGTTATTGGCCAGGGCACCACTGGCCTTCTGCACACGCAGCTGGCTGCGTTGGCCGGCGCGAGCCCCGTAATCGCGGTATCACGCACGAAATGGAAGCTCGACATGGCGATGCGCATGGGCGCACATCATGCACTCGATATCGGTGCGGAAAAAGCGCTGAGCGAAGTCATGCGGTTAACGGACAATCAAGGTGCCGATGTGGTGATCGATACTGCGGGCGGCGCCGCCACGCTGGCGGTGGCGATTGAGATGTTAAAACCCGGTGGGCGTCTGTCGCCGTACGCGGTAAGCCACGAATGCTGCGCGACATTCACCACGTTTCCGCTCTACTACAAAGAAATCAGTATCATCGGTTCGCGCGCGCTGCATCCAACGGATATGGCGCCGTCGATTGACCTGGTGTCCCAGGGCAAAATCGATATCAAGGGTTTTGTGTCCGGCACTTTTCCGCTTTCAAAAACTGATCAGGCTTTCAAGGAATATGAAGGCAACGCCAATGGCGTTCTGCGCCTGGTGATCGATTCACGCGAAGGCTAAGATGTCTGCACTGCTCGTTCCACTGTCCGCACCCGAAGCTGCCGATGTCGCACGATTTGGCCCCAAGGGCGCGAATCTCGCCAAACTCGGCCACGGCGGACTGCCCACGCCCGGCGGCTACTGCTTGTCGGCCGATGCGTACCGGCTGCAAATTAAAGCACTGGGCCTGGAAGCATCCGCACGCGGCGCATTTGCCGCGGACGATGGTGCAACCGCACGCCGTTATGCACTCAATATGAAAATCGGTTTGATGGACGAGCCGATTACGCCGGAAATTCTCGAACCGCTGCTGGAAGTGTGGAACGACATCAAAGCTAAACACGGACTCCCTATCGTGGTGCGCTCATCGGCGTTGGTGGAAGACCGTTTCGGTTCCAGCTTCGCCGGGCAATTCGAAAGTTTTCTTGATCTCGAAGACGAGACCGATTTTCAGACCGCGATACGCGCCTGCTGGGCAGCGATGTGGTCAACCCGCGCGCTGCGCTACATGGCTACGCACGACCTCGATCCCGCCGATACTGCGATGGCACTGATTATCCAGCCGCTGATTCCGGCGCTGGCTGCGGGTGGCGGCCTGTCACAGACCGTCGATGGCGGAATGCTGATTAACGCGACCTGGGGGCTGGGCTCCAGCATTGCGCAGGGCGAAGTCACGCCGGATCGCTATCTGCTTTCGCGCGAATCCCTGCTGACCGAGACAGCCATCGGCCCCAAGTACCACGCGGTCGGTTGCACACATCGCAAATTCGTACCGCCTAAAAAGAGCGATGTTCCCAAGCGCTGCCTCAATGATGCGCAAGTCACGCTGCTTGGCGGCATGCTGCGCAAAGCGGAAGACATCATGGGCCTGCCCGTCGAAATCGAGTGGGCCATGGACGATGACGGCATCAAGATGCTGCAAGCGCGCCCACTGCATGTCGGCACACAGGAAAAAGTGCCTGACGAAATCTGGCGCAATCATCCGCGTCTACGCGGGCAACCCGCTGGCGTGGGCTGGGGCACGGGACGCGCGCGCGTGGTGAACTGCGAATGCGAGCTCGCGCATGTCGCACCCGGCGATGTGTTAATTACCAAAGCTGCAGGCCCGGCCATGAGCCGGATACTCACCAACGTGTCGGCAGTGGTAACCGAACTTGGCGGCAGCACCTCTCACCTCGCCTCACTCGCGCGCGAGCGTGGCATTCCCATGGTGCTCGGCGTTGCTGATGCCACCACCACCATCCCCGACGGTGCGCAAGTGGCGGTGGATGGTGTCGCCGGCATCGTGCGCTGGATGGTCTGAAGGTCATGCGGCCAAAAATTTATCTCACACAACCGGTCGCCGCGAGCGCCATTGCGCGACTTGAGGCCATCGCCGATGTGACGATCAATAGCGACCCGCTGCACATCGCCACCAAGGATGAACTGCTAAAAGCGGCACGCGAGCACGACATCATCTTTTGCCTGCTGCATGACAAAATTGACGCAGAAATCATCAACGCCAATCCGCGGCTCAAGGCCATTGCGTCAATGACCATCACGCCGGCGGATATCGACATCGCCGCGGCCACCGCGCGCAAACTGCCGGTAACGGTTATCCCCGCCCTGCTTCTGAACGACGCCACAGCCGATTTGGCATGGGCGCTATTGATGGCCACCGCGCGCCGCGTGGCCGAAGGTGACCGCCTGATGCGCAGCGGTGTTTTTCCAGGATCGCAATCCAGCTATATGGTCGGCAACGGGGTTTCGCGCAAGACGCTCGGATTGATCGGTGTCGGCGGTGTGGGCACGGCGATGGCGCAGCGCGCGCGCGGGTTTTCCATGCCGGTGATTTATCATGATCCGAAACGTCTCACGCCGGACAAAGAGCATACGCTGGGCGCAACGTGGATGCCGTTTGACGATGTATTGCGCAATGCGGATTTCGTGTCGCTGCATGTGCAATTGACGCCGGAAACCCGGCACTTGATCGGCGCTGCGCAATTCGCGTTGATGAAGCCCACAGCGTATCTGATCAATTCATCGCGCGGCCCGGTCATTAAAGAGTTGGCTTTGGTGCAGGCGCTCAAAGAAAAACGTATCGCCGGTGCGGGCCTGGATGTCTACGAACACGAACCACGCCCGCATCCCGATCTGCTCCAGATGAACAACGTGGTGTGCTCGCCGCACACGGGAAGCGCCGTGCGCGAGTTGCGCGAGGCGATGGCGAATGTGGTGGTGGATAATATTCTGTCGATACTCGACGGTAAACAGCCACCGAATTGCTGGAATGCGGATATTTATCATAATATTTAACTACTTGTTTTTAAACAGTATTTTTGAGGTGATCCAATGGCTGAAATGGCAAAAGTCGTTCTGACCGATTACGTATGGGAATCGCTTGAGGTCGAGAAAAAAACCCTGGCGGGTTTGGGTGCGTTGGTAGCGTTACAAACCAAAACCCCCGACCAATTCATCGCAGAAGCTGCCGATTGCGACGCATTGCTCAACACCTACGCCGGCCCGATTACGGCTGACACCATGTCGAAGATGCCCAAGTGCAAAATCATTGCGCGCTACGGCATCGGCGTGGACACCATTGATCTGGATTCCGCCACGGCTGCAGGAATCATCGTCACCAACAACCCGACGTACTGCATCGAAGAAGTCGCCGAGCATACGATGGCATTATTGCTGTCTGCCGCGCGCAAGATCACCTTTTATGATCGTCAGGTGCGTGCCGGAAACTGGGCCGTGCCGCCAGGCAAACCCATTCAACGCCTTGCCGGCAGCACCATCGGACTGGTGGGCTTTGGCAACATCGCGCGGCAAGTTGCGATTCGCGCCGCTGCCTTCGGCATGAAAGTCCTGTTTGCCGACCCGTTCGTGAAAGACGGACAGTTCGATGCGCCCGGCAAAAAAATGGAACTGATGGACATGCTGAAACAGTCGGATTTCGTATCTGTGCATCCGCCCCTCACCCCGCAAACGCGCAAGAGCATCAATGACGAAGCTTTCGCCGCGATGAAGCCCAACGCGGTCATTATCAACTGCGCGCGCGGCCCGGTGATCGACACTGAAGCCTTAGTGCGCGCGCTGGATTCCAAGAAAATCGCCGGCGCCGCACTCGACACTACCGATCCAGAACCGTTGCCGGATCCGCATCCATTGCGGGGACGTGAAAATGTCATTATCAATCCGCACGTCGCCTGGTACAGCGAGCAAGCAATGGTCGGGCTGCAAGCCGGCGCGCCCGCTGAAGTGCGCCGCGTGCTTTCCGGCGAATGGCCGATCAATGTTGTCAATAAAGCGGTCAAGGGCAAAAGCCGCGCTGGTTTATAATTAGCCCTGTTACTACATAAGTCATCAAGAAAGCAGGAGGTCACATGAAACTATGCCGTTACGGTAAAGATGGACACGAGAAACCCGGTATCATCGACGCGCAGGGCAAGCTGCACGATATGTCGAAAGTCGTTGCAGCACTGGATGCCGAGACGCTGTCGCCGCGCAATCTCGCGCGCATCGCCAAAATCAAACCGGAAACGCTGCCGGTGGTCACCGGCAATCCGCGTTTGGGCGTGCCTTACACCGGCATCTCCAAATACGTTGCTATCGGCTTGAACTACTCCGATCACGCCGCCGAAGCTGGCATGGCGGTGCCGACAGAGCCGATTATTTTTATGAAGGCCACCACCTCCATCTGCGGCCCAAACGACGACACCATCATGCCTCGCGGCGCGACCAAGCTCGATTGGGAGTGCGAACTCGCCATCGTCATTGGCACCAAGGCGCAGTACGTCAGCGAAGAAGATTCGCTCAATTACGTGGCGGGTTATTGCCTGGCGAATGACGTTTCCGAGCGCGCGTGGCAGTTACAATCATCGCAATGGGACAAGGGCAAAGGCTGCGATACCTTCGGTCCCATCGGCCCATGGCTGGTGACCACGGATGAAATGCCGGATGCACAAAATCTCGACATGTGGCTCGATGTCAACGGCCAGCGCATGCAATCGGGCAATACACGAACCATGATTTTCGGCGTCCGCAAGTTGATTTCCTATTGCAGCCACTACATGACCCTGCTACCCGGTGACGTGATCTGCACCGGTACGCCGCCCGGCGTGGGCCTCGGCAAGAAACCCAATCCGGTATTTCTCAATGTCGGCGATGTAGTCACGCTTGGCATACAAGGTCTCGGGCAGCAGCAGCAAAAAATCGTCGCCCCCGTCTAAGCGTCTATTTTTACAAAACCGGGCAGATGGCCGCTGCGGAAACTATTGCAAGTTCTGGATTCCCGCTGGGATTCAAAACGCGCAACGGCAGCCAGCGGCCTGACGTCGTTGTCCGCGCAAGCGGCGCAACACGCGATGTCTTCAAAGTAGAAGCGCGCCACCTCTCTGGCAGCCACCAGAAAGAAGCTGTCGTCACGGAGGGCAACCATGGCAGTTCGTGGCGCATGGTCAGCGACGAAGGCGTGCATATCAAGGGTGATGATCTGGCGCCCTTCCCATTGGGATTTTTCAACGCAGGGCTGCAAGCGGATTTGGCAAACCGGTTGCTGGCGCTCGCATGCGCACAGGGACTCGTGCTGGATGATGTAACGATCCAGTGCCGCACCGGCTACAGCATGACCGGTGCATTTTTTCGCGGCGATGGTGTGGGATATGCCGAACCAGCGAAGATTACGGTGGCTATTCGGTCGTCAGCTGCTGCTACGGCGATTTCCGCACTGGTGGCTGCTGCTGTTCGTGCGTCCCCCGCGTTGGCCGCCATGCGCACTTCCGTCGAAAATACCTTCGCCATCTACATTAACGGCAAGCGCCGTGGAGTGACAACGCTGCCCGATGCCGGCGGCGAAGAGGCTGCCGATCCGCTGAAAACCTACACCAGTGTCCCCGCTCCAATGCCAAATGCAAATACGCTGCCAGAGTTGATTCTGAAAACCGGCCAAAAGCGCGAAGGCATGCCTGTGCTCGCTGCGCCTGCCGCCACGCCCGGTCAGCGTATCGTGCGCGAAATCGCAGGCGTTTGCCGCGTGACACATGACGGTTCAACCACTACCGATGTGGCGCTGACACTGCCGGGCATGAGTCACTTCGCCATCCAATCCGATGAAAGTGCCGCCGATCGCGCGCCCAGCGGCCTCGCGCTGATTTCAGCGGGCATTGCGTTTTGCTACATGACGCAGTTGTCGCGCTACATCGACTATATGAATTACAAAATCAGGCACGTGCGGCTGGTGCAGTACAACCCGTACACCTTTGACGGCGCCGCAGGTGGTATCGAACCTGTGGCCACACATTTGTTTCTGCACGGCGACGAATCCGACGAAACGCACGAAAAATTCATGCGCATCTCTGCGGTCACCTGCTTTCTGCACGCTACGCTGAAAGCGGCGCTGACGCCTGAAATCGCCATTGAACTAAACGGCAAAGTCATATAATTTCATTCTTATAAAACTCAAGATAAAACCATGATCAATGCAGCCATCATAGGCCTCGGTTGGTGGGGCAAGACGATCGTCAACGCCGTGCAGGGCAAGAGCAGCAAAATTCGCTTCGTTCACGGCGTGAGTCACGAGCCGGACGGTGTGCGCGAATTCGCCAACGAAAAAGGTTTCACGCTGAGTACTTCCATCGAAGCGGCCCTTGCCGATCCTCAAGTGCAGGTCGTGTGGATCGCCACGCCGCACTCGACACACCGAAAACTGGTTGAGCAAGTCGCGGCCGCGGGCAAGCCGGTATTCTGCGAAAAGCCATTTGCGCTGAAGTTCGACGATGCGCTCGCCATGACTGAAGCATGCAAAAAAGCCGGCGTGCCGGTTGGCGTTGGACAGAATAAACGGTTTTGGCCGTCGATGGTGGCACTGCGTGACGTGGTCGCCAGCGGCGTGCTTGGGCGCGTGCTGCACATCGAAGGTCACTACAGCAACGAAAACTCCAGTAATTTTTTTGCACCTTGGCGCGATTTGCCAAGTGAAACGCCGGGTGCAGGCATGACCGGTACCGGCATGCACATACTCGACGCCTTCACCAATCTCGCCGGCCCCACCGCAGAAGTCAACGCGCAATTTATCGCGACGCAAACGGGCAGTAATCCACTTGATACGATTTCAGTGCTGTTCAAATTCGCCAACGGCGTTAGTGGGTTTCTCGGCGCGGTGCGTCCTTCACCGTTTTACTGGCGTGTACACGTATTCGGAGACAAAGGATCCGTTGAGGCCATAGGTGAAACCGAGTGCATCACGCGACTTAGCAGTAGCGCTGGCAGCAAAACCGAGCGCAAGGAATTCGCCAAGGTCGATTCACTGCTCGCCGAAATCGAATATTTTGCCGATGCAGTGGCGGGCAAAGCACCCTACCCGATCACACCCGATGAAATCGTCAATACTATCGGCGCATTTGAGGCAATTACCACGTCGATTGAAACCGGCAAGCCGGTGCGGCTGAAAGGTTAGCCGCCACCGGCTGCGTCGGATTAGTCGGGAATATACACACCCCACGGGGCGTCACCGACCTTGATGTCGTTGACTTTTTCGAGCTTGCCCGTATCGATCACAGACACTGTGTTCGAACGCCCGTTCGCCACATACAGCTTCCCGCCATCAGCGCTGATCGCCATGTTCCATGGGCGATCACCGACCTTGATGGTTTTGGTGATCTTGTTGCTCGCCACATCAATAGCGTTCACCGTGCCATCGGCGCCGTTCGACACAAAAACGGTTTTTCCGTTCGGATGAATCTTAATACCGTTCGAACGCACGCCTGCCGGAATTACCGCCACCACTTTGTGGCTCGAGACATCAATCGCATACACCCGGTTCGCCAGTTCGCAGGCCACGTAAGCCAGCTTGCCGTCGGGGGTAAAGCCAATGCCGCGCGGACGCTTTCCAACTTTGATCGTGGTATGCAC
>JBEBHE010000153.1:0-10481 GCA_040081205.1 Burkholderiales bacterium
GCTGTGAGTGTTGCGCACGCAGCCGCTATTTACGCCGAGCTCGGCCAGAAGCTTATCGTGCGAGACCGGCCTACGGGCGGCGGCACCGATGCGGCGTTCGCAGCATTGAACACGAAAGCGCCCGTGGTAGAGGGCTTCGGCTTGCGCGGCTTCGGATCACATTCCACTAACGCCGAATACATCCTGATCCCGTCGATTGAACCGCGGTTGTATCTTGCGACGCGAATGATCATGGATATTTCGCAGGGCAAGACGCCGCTGAACTAGCCGCATTGCTCGGACGGACGCCGCCAAGCGACGCTCTCCCGCGACGTTCGCTGTCGTCCTCGCCGACATACGCGCGCGCCATGTCATAGCCCGGACAAAGTGACCCGCTTTAGCGGGCGGCTGCGAATTCGCCACCCGGAGCGTCAAGAAAAATCAGTCCGCTGTTTTTTCGCTCGTAGACGCCACGCTCGGTGACGACATAGTCCATCGGAATATCATACGGCTGCGGATGGATGGTTTCCATGCGCGCCAGTTCATAGGCAACGCCAATCGCCACCGAACGCGGCGAATCTCCAGCGCACATCGCAGCCAATGTGCGATCGAAAAACCCGCCGCCGTAGCCAAGCCGGTATCCGCCCGCGTCGAATCCGTTCATCGGCACCAGCGCCACGTCGGGAATAACAGCGCCGCCCGATGCCGGGTAAGGAATGTCGTACACGCCTTTGGCCAGAGCGCCGCCGGGTTTCCACAGCCTGAAGATCAGCGGTTGCCCGCTTGCAATCACTACCGGCAGCGCAGTACTCGCGCCCAGCGTGCGCAGACGGCGCGCCAAATACCGGGCGTCATACTCGTTGCGATAAGGCCAGCAAAAAGCAATGATCCCTCGCGCAAAATTCGGCAACACGCGCGTCAGGTGCGCGTCAATCGCTTGCCTATTTCCGGCAAGCTGTTCAGCGTTCAACGCCATGCGCGCCGCAATCAGCCTTGCACGCTCGGATTTGCGCCATTTTTTCAGCTCATCGGAAATCATGGGCCGATAGATTTCAAACGCCTTGGGAAGTTTCGGCTAACCATCGGGATGCGCGCAGCTTAAATAATTTTCTTGCGAATGTAAGTTACAGCCACCTCGGCAGCTACCACCACGCCGAGTATCGCCAGCAGTATCATCGCCACGCGCGTCCACTGGAAAAGATTCAGGGCGTTATCGAGCGCCATGCCCACGCCGCCTGCGCCAACCAATCCCAGCACAATGGATTCACGCACGTTGATGTCCCAGCGGAACAGCACCAGCGACCAGAACGCCGGCACCACCTGCGGCCAATAACCGAAGCTGATAACACTGGCGCCGGGTGCTCCCGCCGCGCGTAGCGCTTCAATCGGGCCGGGGCTGGTATTTTCCAGTGCCTCGGAAAAGAGTCGCCCGACAAATCCAATCGAGTGAAACGCAATCGCCAGCGTACCGGCCAGCGCACCCGGCCCGAACACCGCAACAAAAAACAGCGCGAACACCAGCGTATTGACCGAGCGCGTGGAGATCAGCACCAACCGCGCCAGCCAATTCAGCCACGGCCACGGCGTAACGTTGCGCGCGGCGAGAAATCCGAACGGCAACGCCATCGTCACACCGAGGACCGTACCCACGGTGGCAATGTGCAAAGAATCGAGTAACGCTGCGTGTATCTCCTTGGGATAGGACGCCACATCCGGTGGCCACATGCGCTTCAACAGATCGACGACCTGCTCCGGTGCGTCCAGGATGAAATCGGGGATAACCTCCACCGTGCGTATCGACAGCACTACGGCGGCAACAATGGCCACGTAGACCACGAAACGCATGAGCCGCTCGCCCGCCGAGTACCGTTTCCATTCGCGGTCAATTGTGGCGGCGGCACCCGTGTTACTCATGCGCGGAACACCCTTTTCACCGCGTTGGTCAGTACTTCGCCGACGATAATCATGCCAATGATGGAAAGAATGATCGCGCACACAAAGTCGTAATCAAAACGCTGAAATGCCGCGAACAGCGTGCCGCCGATGCCGCCTGCACCGACGATGCCAACCATCGTTGAGTTGCGCAGATTCGAGTCGAGTTCGTACGACGCGAAGCCGATGAAGCGCGAGAAAACCTGCGGCACGACGCCGAACGCAATCACGCTCATGAATGGCGCACCGGTCGCACGGACGGCTTCGACTTGTTTCAGGGAAATTTCTTCGATGGCTTCAGTGAAAAGTTTTCCGAGAAAACCCAGGGACGCCACGGTCAACGCGAGTATCCCTGCCAGCGCGCCGAAGCCCACCGCCTTCACAAATAAAATCGCAATAATCACCGGGTGAAACGAGCGGCAGACCACCATCAACATGCGCGCAGGCCACGTCACCCACGTCGGCATCAAATTGCGCGCGGCCAGCAGGCTGACCGGCAGCGAAATTATTAATCCCAACACGGAAGCGAGTATCGCGATTTCGAGGCTTTCCTTCAGCCCCTTCAGCAGCAATTCCCAGCGTTGAAAGTCAGGCGGAAACAGCTTGGTGAGAAATTTGTAGCCGTAGTCCAGCCCGGCGACAAAGCGCGCGGGCGTGATTTCGAGATGGGAAAGCGCATATACAAAATAAATGGCAAACACCAGCCACGCGAGCCGCGCCGGCCAGTTCGCCGGCCGTATCGCCACGCGTGCTATCAGAGCGCTGTCAGCCATCGCCGCCATCGAGCCAGCTTTCGCCACCGTAGATCTGTTTGAGATACTTGTCGCTCAACGCATCGGGCGCCCCATCGAACACGACTGCGCCGCCGGAAAGGCCCACGATGCGCGTGGCAAAGCGCCTCGCCAGTTCGACGTTGTGGATGTTGACGATAGCGGGAATGCCGCGCTCGTTCGACTGATCGCGCATCAGCGTCATGATTTCCACTGACGTTTTCGGGTCAAGCGATGATGTCGGCTCATCGGCTAACAGCAACGCCGGGCGCTGCATCAGCGCACGCGCAATACCCACGCGCTGCCGCTGCCCGCCGGAAAGCGCATCCGCTCGGGCATGAACGTGCGCGGTCAACCCTACGGTTTCCAGCAGAGCATAAGCCTCGTTAATGTCGGAGGGCGGAAAACGCCGTAGCCACGCTTTGAATGGCGAAACGTAACCAAGCCGGCCGGACAGCACATTTTCCATCACCGTCAATCGTTCGACGAGGTTGTATTCCTGAAACACCATGCCGATCTGGCGGCGCGCGGCGCGCAGGTCACTGCGATTCAGCGTAACGAGGTTGCGCTCTTGGAAAATAATTTCACCGCCAGTGGGCTCGACCAACCGGTTGATGCAGCGGATCAACGTGGATTTGCCGGTGCCCGACGGGCCAATGATAGCTGTGATGCCGTCGGAGGCAATATCCAGCGTGATACCGTTGAGCACCGGTTTGCCGCGCACATAGGCTTTGACCAAACCGCGAATGGAAAGCGCGGCCTGGCGCGGGTTTTGTGTCAACGCGGATTCCCGGTTATTGCGGCGAAGCGAGTTTGATTATTTCTTTTGTGCTTTGGCCGCTGCTGCTTCGACTTCTTTCTTCTTCAGATTTTCAAAAGCTGCGCTATTGAATTTTTCCCCGCTGCCTTCGGCAACTTTGCGCACAATGGCCCAGTCTTTTTGATAGGTAATCGGAAAGAACCTATCGGCGCCATCGAATGCTTTTTTCATCTCGGCCGGGAAGCGATAGTCGTAAAAGCACTTGACCATGGTGTCGCGCAGCTTCGGCTCCAGATCATGCGCATAGGCAAATGACGAAGTGGGAAAAGTCTCGCTGCGCCAGATGATCCGGAAATCGTCTTCCTTGATTTGTCCGCGCGAAGCCATGCGTTTGAATACGTCGGATGCCACCGGCGCGGCATCGTAGTCGCCAGTCGATACGCCGGTGATGGAATTGTCATGTTTGCCGGAATACAGCACCTTGTAATCCTGATCGGGCACAAGACCCATCGCGGGAAACAACGCCCGCGGCGCGAGATTGCCTGAATTGGATGAAGGCTGCACATGCGCGACCTTTTTTCCCTTTAGATCGGCGATTTTCTGATAAGGACTGTCCTTCTTGACGATCATGATCAAGTTGTAGCCCTGCAATTCTTTTTCACCGCCTTTCACCGCGAACGGCACGGCACCCGCAAGATTAACCGCATAGTTGGTGGGTCCCGTTGAAAAGCCGCCGACATGCAGGCGGCCGGAGCGCATCGCTTCTATCTCAGCGGCATTGGACTGCACCTGATAGAACACCACGCGCTTGCCGGTGCATTTACCGAGATAATCGGTGAACGGCTTGAAAATGTTTTCGTAAACAGCCGGATCTTCAACCGGCGTATAGGTAAACACCAGCGTCGAGGGATTTTTATAACGATTAGCGTCCTTGGGCGCATCGGCAACCAGATCCTTGTTTTCATCGCAGTACAGCGCGTCAAGGTCGCCGCGATTCTTGCAATCGGTCTGTGCGTAAGCCGCTTGCGCGGCAAAACCCAATAACAGCAAGGCTAACGTGGCGCGCGTGCGCCGCAGGATGAGGGTGTATGTATTCATGAGGCGCTGCTCCCGATAACAGTAAAAATAAAAACGCTGTTTGCACTTGATCACGCGAGTGATCGAAGTCATGCGAAACCATTCCGATGTCATTCAACGGTGGATTACAAGATCCGTACATGAGTGTACGGTAAATACAGCCGATAAAATTGCCGATAGATTTTCGATTACATTGACCGCCAAATAGGCATGCTGCCTGTGGTGAACCAGCCTAAGCCTGTCAATATTATTAGTCAGTGTGCGCAAACTATTGGCCGATCTCATTTGGCATTATGAATACGCAACTACATGTTTTTAAAGTATTTTTAACTATTTTTTCTGTACGCAAAAAATATGTACCTTGCCCGGGCCGGATGGATTGGGTATCTTTAGCCCCCTGCTGACTGCTGGTTGTTGGGTCGTTACGGTCTGCTGGCCATCGGAAATGGCCATGCGCCGGGCACGGCAACCGGTCGGGGCATTGCAGGTGCGGGAGTTGCGGTTACGGGCTTTAGCACTTTGCGACGCCGGCCAGCAGGTGTAGCTGTTTTTTTCTTTGCTGCTTTTTTTACAGCCGGCTTTTTAGCCGGCTTTTTTTTGCCTGCGGATTTCCGTACTGCAGGTTTTCGAGCCGCCGTCTTTCTAGCCGCCTTTGCTCCCCCTTTTTTCTTGCGGGCCAGCGAGCGCAGGGATTTTTTCTTCGCTATTTTTTTCTTTGCTGTTTTTTTTGCCGCCTTTTTTGATATTGCCATGACCACCTCCGATTGGGAATTTGACTCAGGCTGTTAGCGTCGTAAATTACCCGGCAAACGCTACTCCGGGTCTTTGTACTAATGCCGCGGCACGCCGCCCTGGCTCGCGAGATTGCGATAGAGCACGTCGGGATCAAGGTGCACCCCGCCTTCCCACATCACCGCATGGGAAATGGGATCAACTACGACCTTGAAGAAATCGCTCTCGTCCACCTGCGCGCCGTAAGCCGCCGTCGTCATCAGATCGCCAAGGTAAACGTGGCCCTCAACGCCATCGTCAAAACGCAGCCACAACATGTAGTCGCGCTCGGCACGCAACTCCATCACAGTGCGATACCCGGTCCTGCGACTGCGATAGCGCCGGTGTTTCAGACTGTAAGCCATGAGGTCAGTCTCCTGGATAATTTCATATCAAGATATACGTCGTGCCGTACAAAAAAAACCGGCGGCGACACCCCGCCGCACAGAGTGCAGGGGACGCCGCCGCCCGAATAGTGGCGTGAGCTGGCTTGAAAAAATGTAGGGTTCTAATCCCAGCTGAGCGCTCCACCCGTTTGATATTCGGTAACCCGGGTTTCAAAGAAATTCTTCTCTTTCTTCAAATCAATCATTTCCGCCATCCACGGAAACGGATTGGTCGCACCGTCAAACATTTGATCAAGACCAATTTGTTGCGCACGGCGATTAGCGATAAATCTCAGATACTCCTTGAACATCGCCGCATTTAAACCCAGCACACCGCGTGGCATGGTGTCTTCGGCATATCGATATTCAAGTTCGACGCCCTTCTGGAACAATTCACGGATTTCCTCACGGAACTCTGATGTCCACAGGTGCGGATTTTCAAGCTTGATGGTGTTGATGACATCAATACCGAAGTTGCAGTGCATCGACTCGTCGCGCAGGATGTACTGATACTGCTCAGCCGCGCCGGTCATTTTGTTCTGACGGCCCAACGCAAGAATCTGCGCGAAACCAACATAGAAGAACAACCCTTCCATCAGACACGCAAATACGATCAGACTTTTGAGCAATGCCTGATCCGTTTCCGGCGTGCCGGTTTTAAATAGCGGATTGGTCAGTGTGTCGATGAACGGGATCAGGAATTCATCCTTGGCGCGAATTGAGGCGATCTCGTGATAAGCATTGAACACTTCACCTTCGTTCAGGCCGAGACTTTCGACGATGTACTGATACGCGTGCGTATGGATCGCCTCTTCAAAGGCCTGGCGCAGCAGATACTGCCGGCATTCCGGCGCCGTAATATGACGGTACGTGCCGAGCACGATATTGTTCGCTGCCAACGAATCTGCGGTGACAAAGAAACCTAAGTTACGCATGACCAGTCGGCGCTCGTCATCGGTCAGGCCGTTGGGATTTTTCCACAATTCGATATCGCGGCTCATCTGGATTTCCTGCGGCATCCAGTGATTCGCACAGGCGGAAAGATATTTTTCCCACGCCCATTTGTATTTGAACGGCACCAACTGATTAACGTCGGTCTGGCCGTTAATGATGCGCTTGTCGGCAACATTGACGCGGCGCATTTTGGCCGTATCGGTCAGCATACCTGACTGCATGGCGGACTTGACTGACGCAACCTGCGCACCGCCGTCCGGCACGACCGGCTGCAGGCCTAATGCACCCAATGGCAACCCCAATCCCGCGCTTGCTGGCACCGCATCCTCAAACTGCAACATCTTCAGTCTCCTTTATTGGCTTTGTGGGTGGACACTATCCGGCTCGGCAGAGTGACTTTATTAACCTGTATGGGTGTCACCCTATTCGCACCGCTAACTGCAAACCCTGAGCGTTATTTCTTAGCGTTCATTCTTGGGAACTGCTACTGGCAAGATTCACATTCGGGATTGTCGATAGAGCAAAACTGGGCATCGGTTGCAGGGGTATTAGACCCGCCATCCGAGTTCACCGCATTAAGCTGGCCGGCGCGTCCGGTGGATTTTTCCGCAGACGTCGCGCCCAGCGTGCGCAGGTAATACGTGGTTTTCAGGCCGCGCAACCACGCCAGCTTGTAGGTATCATCAAGCTTCTTGCCCGAAGCGCCCGCCATGTAAATATTCAACGACTGCGATTGATCCACCCACTTCTGGCGGCGTGCCGCGCATTCGACCAGCCACGCGGGCTCAATCTCGAACGCGGTGGCATACAGATTACGCACATCCGGCGGAATACGGTCGATCTTCGCCAGTGATCCGTCAAAATATTTCAGGTCGGCAATCATCACTTCGTCCCACAGATTAAGCTTCTTGAGATCGCGCACCAGGAATTCGTTTACCACAGTGAACTCGCCCGACAGATTCGATTTCACGTAGAGATTCTGGTAGGTCGGCTCTATGCACTGCGACAGACCGGTAATATTGGCGATGGTCGCTGTCGGTGCGATGGCGACACAGTTCGAATTGCGCATGCCCACCTGCTTAATGCGCTTGCGCAGGCTTTCCCAATCGAGCGTAACCGAGGTATCGCATTCCACGTACCCGCCGCGTTCGTCGGCCAGCAGCTTCAGGCTGTCCTGCGGGAGAATGCCGCGATCCCACAGCGAGCCCTTGAAAGTCGAATACGGACCGCGTTCTTCGGCAAGATCGGTGGATGCGCGATACGCGGTGTAGCAAATCTGCTCCATCGAACGATCTGAAAATTCGACTGCTGCCTGAGAACCATACGGAATACGCAGTAGATGCAGGCAATCCTGAAAGCCCATGATGCCGAGCCCCACCGGACGATGCTTGAAGTTGGAATTGCGCGCTTTGTTAACCGAATAGAAATTCAGGTCGATCACGTTATCGAGCATGCGCATCGCCGTGCCGACGGTGCGTTTCAATTTTTCCATGTCGAGTTTGCCGCTCGCCTGGTCCAGATGCGCCGGCATATTGACCGAACCGAGGTTGCATACGGCGATTTCGTCCGGACCCGTGTTGAGAGTGATCTCTGTGCAAAGATTGGAACTGTGAATGACGCCGGTGTGCTGCTGCGGCGAACGCAAATTGCACGGATCCTTGAAAGTAATCCACGGATGTCCTGTCTCGAACAGCATGGTGAGCATCTTGCGCCACAACTGCGCGGCGGGGATTTTCTTGTAAAGCTTCATCTCACCGCGTGCGCAGCGGGCTTCATATTCGACGTAGGCCTTTTCGAAAGCCACGCCGAATTTGTCATGCAAATCCGGCACATCCGAAGGCGAGAACAACGTCCACTCGCCGGCTTCCATCACCCGCTTCATGAACAGGTCGGGAATCCAGTTCGAGGTGTTCATGTCATGCGTGCGGCGGCGATCATCGCCGGTGTTTTTGCGCAATTCCAAAAACTCTTCGATATCAAGGTGCCAGGTTTCCAGATACGAACACACCGCGCCTTTGCGCTTGCCGCCCTGATTCACCGCCACGGCCGTATCGTTCACAACCTTCAAGAACGGCACCACGCCCTGCGATTTGCCGTTGGTGCCCTTGATGTAAGCACCCAGCGCACGCACCGGTGTCCAGTCGTTGCCGATGCCGCCCGCGTACTTTTGCAGCATGGCATTCTCTTTGATGGCTTCGTAGATGCCGTCAAGGTCGTCCGCTACGGTGGTGAGATAGCAACTCGCCAATTGCGAGCGCCGTGTGCCGCTGTTGAACAGCGTCGGCGTAGAGCTCATGAAATCAAACGAAGACAGCACGTTGTAGAACTCGATGGCGCGCGCTTCGCGGTTGCCTTCCGGCTCATTCAACGCAAGTCCCATCGCCACGCGCATGTAGAAAACCTGCGGCAGTTCGATACGCTGCCCCTCAATGTGCAGGAAGTAGCGGTCATACAAAATCTGCAAACCGAGGTACGTGAATTTCAGATCGCGGCTGGCGTCGAGTGCCGCGCCCAGCGCTTTCAGGTCGTACGCGCCCAGACGTTCGTCGAGCAATTCCGCCGCGACACCTTTTTTGATGAATTCCGGCAGATACTCGGCGTAGAGCGATTTCATATCGGACTGCGTGGCCTCGACACCCAGTGTTTCCATGCGCAGCGTGTGCAGCAACAGACGCGCCGTTACAAAAGTGTAGCTTGGATCCTGTTCGATCAAGGCACGTGCCGCGAGTATCAAGGATTTACGCACTTCTTCCATCGGCACGCCGTCGTAGAGATCACGCTGCATGCCTTCCATCACCGCTTGCGCGTTGACTTCGCGACCCAGCCCCTCGCAGGCACTGGTGACCAACGCACTGATGCGAACCACATCCAGCGGTTTGGCCACGCCATTTTCAGTGACATTGATCGTCGGCGGAACCGTTGCCGCCAAGGCCTGCTGCGCCTCGCGCTGGCGTGCGCGCTCCTTGGTGCGCTCCTCGCGATAGAGCACATAAGAGCGAGCGACGTGGTGTTCGCCGCCGCGCATCATGGCCAGTTCGACCTGATCTTGTATGTCTTCGATATGAAAAGTGCCGCCCGATGGCTGACGGCGCATCAGCGTGTTGACCACGTTGTCGGTGAGCTGTGCGACTTGTTCGCGCACGCGCGCGGACGCCGCACCCTGTCCGCCATTGACCGCAATGAACGCTTTGGTCATGGCAATAGCAATCTTGGGCGGCTCAAAGCCCACTACGGCGCCGTTGCGTCGGATGACCTTGTACTGCGCATAAACCGCCTCGCGTTCAGGCGAACTCTCGGCAACCGTGAAGGTCGAAACGGGAACAGACTGAACGGTTTCGGTTGCCAGTTGCATAGATTACCCCTTGATAGTTATAGGTTTTTTTAATTACGCGCGCGATTACACAACAGCACAAAACCGCACCAATTTCACACATTCACCACTACATTCCCGCTTTATCTCCGCCGTAGCCACGTAAACCTACGATCACGCATAGCGACACCCTAGCGACATCAGTTACCACTACATGTTGTGGTTTCGGCTGGATTTCCAACGAATTCTAGTAGCGGGATTTTAAGAACGCAACAGGTTTTTACGGATTTCTGAAAAGCTCTTGAAAAACAGCAAGAACCAGCGCTAACAGACGGATTCATTGCGCAAAATTTAAGCAAATAAATTGCTTGCGCTAAGCCCAAAAACAGTGTCTCAGCGCAAAAAACAATCTCCGCATCCGTCGGTGAGCACAAACCACAGGAAATTCGACGCGAGCGCGGCACGTACGCAGGAATCCCGTAGCGTTAGAATGAACTAACTATTTGTTTTTAAATATAATTTAATCTTTCCCAGATAAACGC
>JBEBHE010000452.1:0-2783 GCA_040081205.1 Burkholderiales bacterium
CTGCGCGCGCACCGCACACGCCCGCAACCACGCCGATGCAGCGCGAGCAATGCCTGAACTACGCGGAACGAAACGGTTAAGATGTCGCAGCACAATCCATGGTTGCGCGCCTGATAGCCCAAAACGCGTAAGCATCATCCACCGGAAAAGCGCTGACCATGCACACTGCCTTCCGCAGCGCGTTCACTCTGCTGTGCGTGCTGATTATCTTCGGCATCGCCTACTGGATGCGTGAAATTTTCGTGCTGGAATGCGTGCGCGCCGGCAGCACGGCGCCCGCCTGTGAGTTGAGCGTATCGAAGCGTGGCAAAACCAATATCACGAAACTGGAATCCGGCGCGCTGGCTGGTGCCGAACTCAAACACAACCGGGTCTATGACAACGACGGCGGCTCCACGGATCACTTCTATCTCGCCGTGCTCACCAGCCGCGGCGCTATCATATCCAGCAGCGGGAACAGCGACACTACTGTGGATGCCGCCGTCGCGCAGATCAATGCTTTCGTAAAAAATACGCCCCAGCAAAACCTGCGCGTCGCGCTCGATAATGGGCTCATGTGCTATGGTATTGCCGCCATCGTGTCGATGTTCGCAATAGGCATCATCCGTCAACTGCGGCACTGATGCGGATTTGCCGGGGCGTGCGTATTACAAAAATGCAAATGGAGAAAACATGCAGCATAATTTTCTGGCTTCATTTTCGTGGATAACCGGCGCATGGCTGCTCACATCAACAGCGGCGTTCGCGCAGCCCTATCCGAATAAGCCGGTGCGAATGATTGTCCCGTTCGCCGCCGGCGGCGCGAGTGATATCGTGGTGCGCATCGTGGCGAACAAGCTGCCCGAGTTGCTGCACCAGCAAGTGGTCATCGACAACCGGGCCGGCGCCGGTGGATTGATCGGGACGGAACTCGCTGCCGGCGCCATCGCAGACGGGTATACGCTGCTCGCCACCGGCACGCCGCATGTGATCGTGCCCAACTTGTACAAAAAAGTGCAGTTCGATGCGATAAAAGATTTTGCGCCGATCATGCAGATCGGCACCCAGCCCTATGCGCTGACGGTACACCCGTCGCTGGGCGTGCAGTCGGTCAAGGAACTGATCGCGCTGGCACAAAAACAACCGGGCAAAATCAACTACGCCTCGTCCGGCAACGGCGGCGCGCAACACCTGTTCCAAGCCATGTTCGTCTCGATGGCCAACATCAACATGGTCCACGTTCCTTACAAAGGCAGTAGCCAGGTGCGTGCCGATCTGCTGGGCGGGCAGATCCCGATCAGTTGCGTGGGCATTTCAAGCATCATCAACAATCATAAAGCGGGACAAGTACGCATTATCGGGGTGACCAGCGCGAAACGCTCTCCCGAATTGCCGGATGTTCCCAGCATTGGAGAAACCGTGCCTGGCTACGATGCGCAATTGTGGACAGGCCTGCTCGCGCCGAGCGGCACGCCGGCGGCGGTGATTAGCCGCATTCATCGCGATGTGACCACGTTGCTTCAGCAGGCAGACGTAAAGACCGCTTACGACCGGGCGGGAACCTACGTCGTGGGCACCGATCCCAAAGCGTTCGGCGAATATCTCAAGATCGAATTCGCCAAATGGGGCAAGGTCGTGCGCGATGTCAAAGCGCAGGTCAATTAACCCTGTTGTGAATGCAACTACTTGAATTAAAAAACAATTTTTAGTTGCACCTGCAGCAGTTCATTTGCCATAATCAGCACCCCTGAATCGCACGCCTGCCATGACCGCATCGCCCGTAACCGCTTTGATCACCGCCACGCGCGACCGCCTCGGCCGGCCGTTGCGCGACCTGCGCATTTCGATCACCGACCGTTGCAACTTCAGATGCACCTATTGCATGCCGAAAGAAGTGTTCGGCAAGGATTATCAATTCCTTGAACGCAGCGCGTTGCTGAGCTTTGAAGAAATCACCCGGCTCGCGCGCGCATTCACTCAACACGGTGTTGAAAAAATCCGCCTCACAGGCGGCGAACCACTGATCCGCCGCAACATCGAGCAATTGATTGCCATGCTGGCGGAAATTCCTGGCCTGGATTTGACCCTGACCACCAATGGCTCGTCACTCGCGAAAAAAGCCGCGTCATTGAAAGCGGCCGGATTGAAGCGCATTACCGTCAGCCTGGATTCGCTCGACGATGCCGTATTCATGGGCATGAACGATGTCGATTTCCCTGTCGCCAAAGTACTCGAAGGCATTGATGCCGCCGCCGCTGCGGGCTTGGCGCCGATCAAGATCAACATGGTCGTCAAACGTGGCGTCAACGAGCACAGCATCGTGCCGATGGCGCGTTTCTTCAAGCAGCAAGGCCATATCCTGCGCTTCATCGAATTCATGGATGTCGGCCACACTAACGGCTGGCGCATGGATGACGTGGTGACCGCGCGCGAAATTGTCGCTGCCATCAACAAGGAAATGCCGCTGGAACCGGCCAACGCCAACTACACTGGCGAAGTCGCCGAACGTTGGCGCTACAAAGATGGCTCCGGCGAAGTTGGCATCATCGCCTCGGTCACGCAGGCGTTCTGCCGCGATTGCACGCGCGCGCGCATCTCCACCGAAGGCAAACTCTACACCTGTTTATTCGCCACCAGCGGTCACGACCTGCGCGCATTGCTGCGCAGCGGTGCAAGTGATGATGCATTGCATGCCGCAATCAGCAACGTATGGACAAAACGTGATGATCGTTACTCCGAAATTCGTTCGGAGAAAACAGTTAAGCTGGAAAAAATCGAGATGTCGTACATTGGAGGCTAGAACG
>JBEBHE010000154.1:0-10452 GCA_040081205.1 Burkholderiales bacterium
AACTGCTGGTGCGTGGCCGTGACTTTGATGCTAAGCCCGCGGCCGCGCAGTGGGCGTATCAAGGTCCCGGCGGCGCGCGTCACGGCCTGCCCTGGCCCGCGCTGCGCGGCGTTGCTCAGGTGACCAATGCCGCGACATGCATAGCGGCACTGGATACTCTCCGTGATCGGTGCCCCGTGACTGTGAATAACATCCGCGACGGTCTGCTGACGGTGGAAAATCCCGGGCGCTTTCAGGTGCTGCCCGGCCAACCGATGGTGATTCTCGATGTGGCGCACAATCCGCAGGCCGCGCTCTCGCTTGCGGATAGCCTGAAGCAATTGCCGCGCGGTGGAAAAACGTTTGCGGTGTTTGCGATGCTGGCTGACAAGGACATTGCGGGTGTGGCGGGCATTCTCAAGCGGCATGTCGATCGCTGGTTTGTAGCGGGCATTGCAGGACCGCGCGGCACCACCGCGCAGCAACTGTTGCAGCATCTGGCGGCGGCGGGCGTACGCGATGTCGTGTGTTGTGTCAGTGTCGCGGATGCTTGTGCGAAGGCTCGCGAGGCCGCCGGTGTTAATGATAAGATACTCGTCTTCGGATCGTTTCATACGGTGTCCGAGGCGATGCAGGCGATCCACGTAACGTTTTAATCGGCACGCAACGGTTGACTGGAGGCAGGAACGCAATGGCGAAACCCGTCAGCGAAGAAGAACTGCAACTCAAGAAGCGTGCGCGTCGCCGTCTGATGGGCGCTATCGTGCTGGTGGCTGCGGTCGCGGTTGTGCTGCCGATGGTTCTGGACTCGGAGCCCAAGCCTACTTCGCAGGAAATCAATATCCAGATTCCGTCGCCGGATTCGAAGGGGTTTACCTCGAAAGTGGTGCCGCTGACGCCACCTGCCAAGAGTGCAGCGGATGGCAAAGGCGAGTCGAAAGACAAGCCCATGGTAAAGTCGCCGGAAAAGGTTGCTGCAAAGACGGCAGATAAATCCGCGGAGCAGGCGGCTGAAAAGCCCGCTGCAAAGGCTGCTGAAAAAACAGCCGTAAAAGCAGTTGAACCTTCGAAAGCGGCTGTGGCTGACGAAAAGGCTGCTACCAAGCCGGTGCCTGAAAAGGCAGTGGCGAAAGCACCGGAGAAAGCGGCTGAAAAAGCGCTCGCACTGAAGCCGGGCACCTTCTTTATCCAGGTTACCGCTCTTGCCGATACGCAACGGGCGAAGGCGGTGCAGCAGCGCATTGCCGACGCGGGCTTGCCAGCTTACACCCAGGCGATTCCTGCCGGAACAGGTAACGTGACGCGCGTGCGCGCAGGTCCGTTTGCCACCCGCGCCGATGCCGAAAAAGCCCAGGCGGTGTTGCAGGGCATAGGCCTCGAAGGGAAGGTAGCCGAAGTTAAATGACGTTGTTTGACTATGCAGTACTCGCCATTACTGGGTTTTCTGTACTGCTCGGGGTGATCCGCGGTTTTGTGCGGGAAGTGGTTGCACTGGCGAGCTGGGTGGTCGCGTTTGTCGTGGCCAGCGCCTACGGCGGTGACGTGGCGCCGTTGTTAGCCAAGCAAATCCCCGACGAAAACTGGCGCGTGCTGGCTGCGGTAGTGGCAGTTTTTTTTGTGGTGCTGGTGGCGATGAATATCGTGGCGATGCTGGCGTCTAAGCTGATCAAAAGCGCCGGGTTGGGTGTCGAGGACCGGTTGTTGGGCAGCGTGTTCGGTCTGGCACGCGGCGTGGTGGTGGTGCTGGCGCTTGTGCTGGGTGCTGGCCTGACTGTACTGCCGCGTCAGCCGGTGTGGAAAGATGCTATGCTCGCCGCGCCGTTGGAAAAGCTCGCGGTATTGGTAAAGCAGTGGCTGCCGCAGGATTGGGCAAAAAACATCTCGTATAGTTAATTACTGAGGCCGGGCGATGTGCGGAATTCTCGGTGTGGTGGCGAAAACGCCGGTTAACCAGTTGCTCTATGACGGGTTGCTGGTGCTACAGCATCGCGGGCAGGACGCGGCGGGCATCGTTACCGCCGACGGCGCCAACTTTCATTCGCATCGCGGCATGGGCATGGTGCGCGACGTGTTCCGCACGCGCAATATGCGCGCGTTGGCCGGATCTGCTGGCATTGCGCATACGCGTTATCCGACCGCGGGTTCCGCGTCTTCGGTGGCCGAATCACAGCCGTTTTATGTGAATTCCCCGTTCGGCATTGTGCTCGGCCACAACGGCAATCTCACCAATACCGAACAACTCAAAATTGATTTGTTCCGTTCGGATTTGCGCCACGTCAATACGGGTTCGGATTCGGAAGTGCTGCTGAATGTGCTCGCGCACGAGTTGCAAAACAACGCCACCAACTACAAGCTGGATCCGGCAACGATTTTTGCTGCGGTGTCGGGCGTGCATCGCCGATGCAAAGGCGCTTATTCCGTGGTGGCGATGATCGCAGGTTACGGTCTGCTGGCGTTTCGAGACCCTTTTGGAATACGTCCGCTTATTTTTGGACGCATTGAAACGGACAGCGGTTATGAATACATGGCGTCGTCTGAAAGTGTCGCGCTTGACGCGATGGGTTATGAGGTAGTGCGTGACGTGGCGCCGGGCGAAGCCATCTTTATTGACATGGACGGTAATTTCTATAGTCGCCAGTGCGCAGCGGTTGCGACGCTTAACCCCTGTATTTTCGAATTCGTGTATCTGGCCCGGCCGGATTCGGTGATCGACGGCATTTCGGTGTATGAAGCGCGGCTGCGCATGGGCGATAGTCTGGCTGAAAAGATCAAGCGCGAATACCGCCATCTCGACATTGATGTGGTGATTCCGATTCCCGATTCCAGCCGTCCGGCAGCAATGGAGCTGTCCAAAAACCTGAATCTGCCGTATCGCGAAGGGTTTATCAAAAACCGCTACATCGGCCGTACTTTTATCATGCCTGGGCAGGCGGTGCGCCGCAAATCCGTGCGTCAAAAATTAAACGCGATCGATATGGAGTTTCGTGGCAAGAACGTGCTTATTGTGGATGACTCCATTGTGCGCGGCACCACCAGCAGCGAAATCGTGCAGATGGCGCGCGAATCGGGCGCACGCAAGGTGTACTTTGCATCGGCGGCGCCGCCGGTGCGGTTCCCGAATGTGTACGGCATCGATATGCCCACGCGTGAAGAGTTGATTGCCTGTAATCGCAGCGACGAAGAGATCGTGCGTGAAATCGGCTGCGACGAATTGATTTATCAGGATCTCGATGCGCTGCTCGAGGATGTGCGCAGCGTGAACCCGCAGGTGAAGCACTTCGAGGCTTCGTGTTTCAACGGCGTTTACGTGACCGGCGACATCACGCAGGCTTATCTCGATGGCGTGGAGCAGGAACGCCGCGACAGCAGCAAGCGCGCCAAGGAATCGGCGGCGCAGCAACTCGCGCTTGAGCTGGAAACGGTTGATTAATACAATGTTTACGTAATTTCGTCGCTGACGAATGTACGACGTAGAAGCCTTCCGCGAAGAACGAGTCGAGGTGCTGCATGCGCTGATCAAAGCGCATCCGCTGGCGACGCTGGTTACCACCACCGCGCAAGGCTTAGAGGCCAACCACATCCCGCTGCTGATGGATCCTGAGCCCGCACCTTACGGAACCTTGCGCGGGCACCTGGCACGCGCCAACCCGGTGTGGCGCACCTTCAACTCGGATACGGAAGTGCTCGCCGTATTTCAGGGCGCGCAGGGTTATGTCACGCCCTCGTGGTATCCGTCCAAAGCGCAGCACGGCAAAGTGGTGCCGACATGGAATTACGCGGTGGTGCATGCGCATGGGCTACTCAACATTATTGACGATGCCGCATGGCTGCGCAAACTGGTGACGCGTCTGACCGAAAGTCAGGAATCGCCGCGCGACAAACCGTGGCAGGTGACCGACGCGCCGCCGGATTACATCGACACCATGTTGAAGGCGATTGTCGGCATTGAGATTCCGCTGAGTCGCCTTCAGGGTAAATGGAAGCTGAGCCAGAATCGTTTGCCGCAAGATCGCCATGGCGTCATCGAAGGACTCGAGACGCGTGGCGACGAAGCAAGTCTGGCCATGCTGAATGCAATGCGGCGATGAAAGTCGTTGTCCTCGGCGCCGGTCTGCTTGGCGTCACCTCCGCATACTATCTCCAGCAACTCGGGCACGACGTCATTGTGCTGGATCGGCAGGCAGCGCCTGCGGCGGAGACCAGCTTTGCCAATGGCGGGCAAATTTCCGTTAGCCATGCCGAGCCGTGGGCCAATCCGAGCGCGCCGCTCAAGGTGTTACAGTGGATGTTCGAGGAGGATGCGCCGCTGTTGTTCCGGTTGCGCGCCGATCTGCGGCAATGGCTGTGGGGCCTGCAATTTCTTCGTGAATGCACGCCCGCGCGCACGCGGCGCAACATCGAGCAGATTGTCCGGCTAGGACTGTACAGCCGGGAAATGTTGCAGGCGTTGCGGCGAGAAACGAACATTGCTTATGACCATCGCACGCAGGGCATATTACATTTTTACACCACGCAAAAAGAATTCGACGCCGCGCTGAAGCCTGCGGAACTGATGCGCGAACTGGGCTGTGAGCGACGTGTGATTTCTGCCGATGAAGCGGTGCGACTCGAACCAGCATTAAGTCATATTCGTTCCCGGTTAGCCGGCGCCACCTATACGGCAGAGGACGAATCCGG
Source organism: Burkholderiales bacterium (assembly GCA_040081205.1). Classification (GTDB taxonomy): domain Bacteria; phylum Pseudomonadota; class Gammaproteobacteria; order Burkholderiales; family SG8-41; genus UBA5216. The sequence continues at coordinate 4,657 of JBEBHE010000154.1, forward strand.
CGACGCCAATCTGTTTGCGCGTGAAGTGGTGCGGCTGTGCCATGATCGCGGCGTGCAGTTTTTGATGAGCCACACCGTAACCGCGCTACGTGCAACAAGTAGCACAAAAGGTGCGCAGATCGAGCACGTGGAAGCCACCGATGCCGAAGGCCGTTTTCAACGCATACGTGGCGATGCTTACGTGCTGGCGCTCGGTTCGGTGAGTCCGCTGTTCGTGGCGCCCTTGGGAATACGTTTGCCGATTTATCCGGCCAAAGGCTATTCCGTCACACTGCCAATCAAGGATGAATCCAAAGCCAATCAGGTGTCGCTCACCGATGACGAATTCAAACTCGTGTATTCGCGTCTGGGCAGCCGCTTGCGTGTGGCGGGTACCGCCGAGTTCAACGGTTATGATCGTGATCTCAATCGCGTGCGCTGCGACGCTATCGTGCGGCGCATTGAAGATATTTTCCCGGGAGCGGGCGACAGCGCGCAAGCGCAGTTCTGGACTGGATTGCGGCCCGCCACGCCGAGCAATGTGCCGTTGATTGGCAAGACACGGTTGCCCAATCTTTATCTGAACACCGGCCACGGCACCCTGGGCTGGACGCATGCCTGCGGCTCGGGAAAATCCATCGCGCGAATTGTCAGCGGGCTGGCGCCCGAGGTGGATTTTGCGTTTACCTGGCTGATGCATTGACAAAGCGTGGCGCGGCAGGTAACGTGATGGCCTGTTTTATCGTTTTGTCGCGCCGATTTGAATTCAGCTTGCGGGCGCGTAATAAATCCGGCTAAAGAGTAGGCAGTTACGACTCAAACCCGGCGCAGAAAAAGCGAACCGGGTTTTTTGTTTTTATGGGGTAACAACATGAGCAACGGATTTACCACCACCATTCTGCATTCAGATCTGGAAGCGCCTATCGAGCATTATTCCGTGCATAAACCAATGCATGCCGCCGTGGCGTTCGGCTATCCTGATTCGCGCGAACTGGCGAAGGTATTCAAGGGCGAGGCCGCGGGCTACGCTTATGGGCGTCAGGGCAATCCGACGACAGCTGCGCTGGAATCGAAGGTCAGCAAAATGGAAGACGGTATCGCCACTGTCTGTTTCAGTACCGGCATGGCAGCGATAGCGTCCACATTCGTCGCACTCTTGCGCGCCGGTGATCATGTGGTGTCGAGTTCATTCCTGTTCGGCAATACCAACAGCTTGTTTGGCACATTCAATACGCAGGGTTACGAGATCAGTTTCGCCGATCCGACTGACGTGGAAAACGTGGCGCGCGCCATCCGGCCCAACACGCGTCTGGTATTTGTCGAAACCATCGCCAATCCGCGCACGCAGGTTGCTGATCTCACGCGCATTGGCGAACTGTGCGCGAAGCACGGTTTGATCTACGTGGTCGATAACACTATGACCTCGCCATATCTCTATCGTCCGAAGCACGACAAAGCATCGCTGGTGATCAATTCGCTGACCAAATACATCGGTGGCCACGGCAATGCGCTGGGTGGCTCGGTTACCGATACCGGGTTGTACGACTGGACTAAGTATTCCAATATCTACGATAACTACAAGAATGCCAAGCCCGCGCTGTGGGGCATCCAGCAAATCCGCAAGAAGGGTTTGCGTGACGTGGGCGCGACGCTGGCGGCCGAACCGGCGCACCGTATCGCCACCGGCGCGGAGACGCTGGCACTACGCATGGAAAAATCATCGGGCAACGCGCTGGCGCTGGCGCGATTTCTCGCCGCGCATCCCAAGGTGACGAAAGTCTATTACCCCGGTCTTGAGGATCATCCGCAGCACAAGCTGGCTGGTGAGTTATTCCAGTGCTACGGCGCGTTGATGAGCATTGAACTCGCCGATGGTCTCGACTGCTTTGACTTCCTCAACCGGCTGGAACTGGTGATCTCATCGAGCCACCTCGGTGACAATCGCACGCTCGCGATACCGATCGCGCAGACGATCTATTGGGAAATGGGGCCTAAGCGCCGTGCCGAGATGGGGATTGCGGAATCGCTGATTCGGCTGTCGATAGGCATCGAGGATACCGATGACCTGATCGGCGATTTTCGGCAGGCGCTGGAAAAATCTTAATACCAGCCGTAAAGCTGGTTATAAAAATATTAATAAAAACAAATAGTTATATTGTTTCTGTGAAGCAAATGAGATACAAAGCAGCCGTTCAGCCGGGCAGTTGCACGGCTGTGCAGCCGCTGGCATCGCAGCGCAAATAACTCCCGCGCTGGTACCAATCCGCAAGCACCCAGCGCTCGCATTCGCGGCCGTCAACGTGATGCACGTGCCGGGCAGGCCGGTGCGTGTGCCCGTGTATCAGGCGCGGATAACCGTGCGCGCGCAACGCTGCGTCCACCGTGGCCGGTGTGACATCCATGATTTCATCGGTTTTTGCTTTTTTTACCTGTTCGCTTTTGGCGCGCATGGCGAGCATCTGATCGCGACGGGCGGACAGCGGTTGCGCGAGAAATTTGCGCTGGTTCTCCGTGTCATGCGCGTAGCGGCGAAACGCCTGGTATTCAAGGTCGTCGCTGCACAGCGTGTCGCCGTGCATTAACAGCGTGCGTGTGCCGTATAACGCGACAATCGCCGGATCGCTGATCAGCGTGGCACCACAGCGCGCCGCGAAATCCGCGCCGATCAACAGATCGCGATTTCCGTGCATGATGTATAGGCGTGTTTCGCGCGCAGAAAGGGCGGCGAGCGAGCTTGCTACGGCATCGTTGAGTGCTTCTTCACGGTCATCGTCGCCGATCCAGTATTCGAACAGATCGCCGAGGATGTAAAGCGCCTCTGCCGCGCGTGCCGTGTCGCGGACAAAGGCGAAGAACTGTTCGCTGATAAGTGGCCTGTCGGCCGCGAGATGCAGATCGGAAACAAACAGCGTGTGTGGCATCACGCGCGCCAGTAAGCGGGGCTGGCGCTCAGAGGATCAGACGATTTCCGCTTTCTTGATCACGACATCTTCCAGCGGCACATCGTCGTGGAATCCCTTACGCCCGGTTTTTACCTTGCCGATTTTGTCCACAATATCCGTGCCGGCGGTGACTTTGCCGAATACGCAGTAGCCCCAGCCTTGCGACGTCGGTGCGGTGTGATTCAGAAAATCATTGTCGCTGGTGTTGATAAAAAACTGCGCGCTGGCCGAATGCGGATCGGAGGTGCGTGCCATGGCGACGGTGTAGTGATTATTCTTGAGGCCGTTCGTCGCCTCGTTCTTCACCGTGGCATCCGCGGGTTTTTGTTTCATGCCGGGCTCGAAGCCACCGCCCTGGATCATGAAACCGTCGATCACGCGATGGAATACGGTGTTGTCGTAGTGGCCGTCTTTGGCGTATTGAATAAAGTTCGCCACGGTTTCCGGCGCTTTCTCCGCGTCGAGTTCGAGGGTGATATCGCCGTGGTTGGTTTGCAGTTTGATCATGTGCGTGCTTTCAGCTATGGGTTATTCTGTATATTTGCCGTCATTTACCGCTATTCGCTCTTACTTCCCCTTCGGCGCGGGTTTGGTTTCGAGCACCGTTACTTTTTCAATGGTGATGGTTTGCACCGGCACGTTCTGATGCGGACCGCGAGCGGTGGTCTCCACGCTTCTGATCTTGTTCACTACATCCAGTCCTTTGACCACGCGTCCGAACACGCAATAGCCGATTTCGTCCGCATTCGGGCCGCGAAAATCAAGCATCTGATTGTCCACCACGTTGATGAAGAACTGCGACGTGGCGGAGTGCGGATCGCGGGTGCGCGCCATGGCGATGGTGCCGACCTGATTACGCAGGGCGTTACCGCCTTCGTGCTTGATCGGATCACGCGGTTTCTTTTGCTGCAGATCGGCGGTGAAGCCGCCGCCCTGAATCATGAAGTCGCCGATGACGCGATGAAAAATCGTGCCGTTATAAAAGCCATCGCGCGCGTATTGCAGAAAATTCTTGACGGTTTCCGGCGCGTTTTCAGGTTGTAGCTCCAGTACGATGATGCCCATGCTGGTGCGCATTTCGACTTGCGGATTTTGCGCTTGAGCGCTGATTGACGACAGCGAAAAAAACAGGGTAAGCGCGGCGAGAAGTGTCTTTAACATATTGTTTCCATTTAATTATTTAAATAAATAGCCATAAGCATAAAACGCGGTGTGGCGGTTATCGTTTACCGCCCGGCAGTAAATCATTGATGGCTTTGAGTTTGGCCGGTGCGGTTTTGTTCGCGGCGTCGAGTTTAATGGCTTTTTCGTAAGACACTGTTGCCAGACGCGCATAAATATCGCCGAGATTCTCATGCGCGGCGGCAAAACTCGGCATCGCGCGCACGGCGGTTTCCAGCAGCACGCGCGCCTTATCGTATTCACCCTGACCGGCGTAAATCACAGCCAGGTTGTTGTACGGCTCGGGCAGCTCGGGGAAATCCTGCGTAAGGTCGACGTAAGTGCGTATGGCCTCGTCAGTTTTTTTCTGCTGCGTGAGGATCATGCCGCGCAGAAACCGGCCGCGTGCATCCTTGGGGCGCGCTTTCAGCCACGCATCCACGCGCTCCATCGCGCGATCCAACTGGCCCTGGCGAAACAGCGCCGTGGCTTCCTGATAATCGTTGTTTTGCGTCTTGGCCGGCGCCGTCGTCGTTTGTGCTATCGCCACGGGCCAAATCAACAACGGCGCCAGCAGCATGAAGGCTGTAACGGGCGCCGCAAGACGGGTGAGGAGCATGATATAATTTTCGCTGATTATCAGGGACTTACCGGCAGAATTCAGGGTGCATCCAGGCCGCGCTTACCACAATTAGCCGCAACCTGAATCACTGCCGGATTCTACCAGAACGTCACGATTATTCTCCCGACACGCTGTGCCCGATGCCGTAGCTGGCGACGTGCGCGGAAACTACACTCACGCCATGCTCAAGATTTATAACACTCTCACACGCAGCAAACAGGAGTTCGTTCCCCTTACGCCGGGCAAGGTCAAACTGTATGTGTGCGGGATGACCGTTTACGACTATTGCCACTTGGGGCACGCGCGCGTGATGGTGGTGTTCGACGTGGTTCGGCGCTGGCTGCGTGCGCTGGATTATCACGTTACGTATGTGCGCAACATCACCGACATCGATGACAAAATTATCAAGCGCGCGCAGGATAACAACGAGCCGATGAGCGCGCTCACCGAGCGTTTCATCACGGCAATGGACGAAGATGCCGCCGCGTTGGGTATCGAAAAGCCCGACCATGAACCGCGCGCCACGCAATACGTGCCGGGTATGCTCGACATGATTGAGGTGCTGCGCCAAAAAGGCCTCGCGTATCAGGCCAGCGACGGCGACGTGAATTACGCTGTGCGGAAATTCGACGGTTACGGCAAGCTGTCAGGTAAATCGCTGGACGATCTGCGCGCGGGCGAACGTGTGCAAGTCGATATGGCGAAAGACGATCCGCTCGATTTTGTGTTGTGGAAGCGCGCCAAGGAAGGCGAGCCGTCATGGGACTCGCCGTGGGGCAAGGGCCGTCCCGGCTGGCATATTGAATGTTCGGTGATGTCGAGTTCATTGCTCGGCAAGCATTTCGACATCCACGGCGGTGGTCAGGATTTGCAGTTTCCGCATCACGAAAACGAAATCGCGCAGTCCGAAGGCGCGCACCAGTGCACCTTTGTGAATACGTGGATGCACAATGGCTTTGTGCGTGTGGACAACGAAAAGATGTCCAAGTCGCTGGGCAACTTTTTCACTGTGCGCGAAATTCTCGCGAAATACGATCCGGAAGTCGTGCGATTTTTTATTATTCGCGCGCAGTATCGCAGCCCATTGAATTA
>JBEBHE010000453.1:0-2769 GCA_040081205.1 Burkholderiales bacterium
GCGCTGTTGCTGACGCAGCTCGACATCCCCAGGTTGTCTGAAAAAGACCGCAAAGAGGGCGGTCGTCCGTTGCGCGAGATCATGCGTCAGCCGGTGTTTATTGTGGCGGCGCTGGCGGGCGCGCTGTCGTACGGCATCATGAATTTGTTCATGACCTCCACGCCGCTGGCGATGCGCGCGCATGATCATCATTTCAATTCAGCGGCGTTCGTGCTGGAGTGGCACGTGGTAGGTATGTACGCACCGTCGTTTTTTACCGGCGCACTGATTCAACGATTTAGTGTGCTGAAAGTAATACTCGCGGGTATCGCGCTGTTGTTCGTCGCCGTGTTATGCGCGCTGGCGGGCACCGGCGTGATGAATTTCTGGCTGGCGCTGTTTGTGCTAGGTGTGGGCTGGAACTTCATGTATGTCGGCGGCTCGGCGCTGCTCACCGAATGCCACACGCCCGCCGAGCGCGCGAAAACGCAGGCGGCAAATGACCTGATGGTGTTTTGCACGATGGCCGTTTCTTCAATGTCGTCGGGCATGCTGCTGAATGCGAGTGGCTGGCACGCGGTGAACTACGGCACCATTCCCTTTCTGCTGCTCGCGCTGGGCGTTACGCTGTGGCTGATGTGGCTGCGGCGCGGCGGAAACAGCGGCATCGCGCCGGTTGCCAAGCCGCCGCACGGCACTTAAGTCGCGCAATAAGCGCGCAATCCCGCTATGTGCTGCAAAAATAGCCTCTGCTGGCTCCTTGTGGATATATTGTAAGTATTTGTTATTAAACAATTATTTTTATTGTTCTTCATGTGAAGTAAGTTTTGTAACCAAGCACGCGGAACTGCGTTAATGGATCAGCGCCTAAAGAAGAAGTGCCGCCGATTGCGGCACTGACAAAAATGAAAGAAGGAATCATGATGATCAAGAAAATCGCAGCACTGTTCGGTGCGCTGATGTTGTTGGCAACCGGCATGGCGATGGCGCAAAGTGCGCCGGACGCGCTGGTGAAAACGACCGTTGATGAAGTCATGCGTGTGATCAAGACGGCCAAAGACAAACAAGCGCTGCAGGAAGTCGCTGAAAAGACAGTGGTGCAGCATTTTGATTTTCAGGCGATGACCCGGCTAGCGGTCGGCAGATACTGGCGCGAGGCATCACCCGCGCAGCAAAAGTCGCTGGAGAACGCGTTCCGTTCGTTGCTGGTGACGACGTACACCACAGCGCTGAGCCATTCGTCCAAGGTCGATCATGTGGTGGAAGTGCGCCCCCTGCAACTGAAGCCCGTCGATGACGATGTAACGGTGCGTACGCTGGTGCGCGAACCCGGCCAGAAGCCCGTCGAGATCAATTACCGCATGGCGAAAGCCGCCAGCGGCTGGAAGGTGTACGACGTAGTGGTCGAGAATTTGAGCCTGGTGACCAATTATCGCGGCACGTTTAATAGCGAGATTGGCCGGTCCGGCATTGATGGTCTGATCAAGGCGCTGGAAGCGAAGAACAAGAGCAACGCCGAAGGTTGATCGCTTCGCTGGAGGCAGGTGGTTGTGTGCGCGGGACTCTTCGGAGTCCCGCTTGCGTTGCGGGGTTCGGTTATGATCATGCTTGCAGCCGCTATCTTTAATCCTTAGAGGAGCCGCAGGATGCGTGACAGAAGAAGCTGGCTACCGTTGTCATGCGCCGCCGCGCTTTTCGTAGTGCCTTGGTGCGGCGCGCAGTCCGCAGACACCGGGTATCCGGTTAAGCCGGTGCGTGTGGTCATTCCGTTTGCGCCCGGCGGCGGCGTGGATGTGGTCGGCAGGCTCGTTTCCGCCAAGCTGACCGACGAGTTCAAGCAACAATTTATCGCGGACAACCGCAGCGGCGCCGGTGGCACGGTAGGCACGGATATCGTGGCGAAGGCACCGGCCGACGGTTATACCCTGCTCACGGTGAACAGCGGTTTTGTGTACAGCCCGTCGCTTTATTCAAAACTGCCGTATGACACGCTGAAAGATCTGGCTGGAATCAGCCGGCTCGGCTCGTCGCCGAGTATTCTGGTGGTCAATAACGCGGTCGCCGCAAAGAGCGTGAAAGAACTGCTCGCGCTGATGAAAGCAAAACCGGGCCAGATCAATTATGGGGCGAGTGTCGGCGGCACGCTGCATCTCGCGGTGGCGTTGTTTGAAGACATGGCGGGTGTCAAAGGCACGCTCATTCCGTACAAAGGGGGCGGCCCCGCATTGATTGATACGGTGAGCGGACAGGTGCAAATGATGATCGCGCCGCTGACCTCTGCCCTGGTGCACGTCAAAGCCAACCGCCTGCGTGCGCTGGGTGCGTCGGGCGCCAAACGGTCACCGATGCTGCCTGATTTGCCGACCATTGCGGAAGCCGGTGTGCCCGGTTACGAATACACGACGTGGTATGGCATGCTGGCACCCGCGGCTACGCCCAGGCCCATCGTCGCCAAACTGAATCAAACCATTGCGAAGGTGCTGGGCAGCGCCGACCTTCGCGACAAGCTGGGACAGCAAGGGCTGGAAATTGAAGCCGATACGCCGTCGCAGTTCTCGGCAATGCTGGCGCAGGAAGTGGCGCGCTGGACCCGGATTATCAAGGCGGCGAAGATCCAGGGGGAATAGCAGCACTATTGATCTGCGTTGCTTATGTCGCGCACGCCGCTATCAGCGCATTTGCCGTCACGCTTTCCAGGCGGTTGAGCACATCCTTTAACGCGCTCGCTCGTGCCGTACCCAGCACACTGCCGGCCAGCTTGTCGAATTTCGCGTCGAGCCGTTCGCCTTG
>JBEBHE010000454.1:0-2762 GCA_040081205.1 Burkholderiales bacterium
GTGCGCATCAAAGCCCGCCGAGATAAACAGCATCTGTGGCTTGAACGCTTCCAGCGCCGGCAGCCAGTGGGCTTCCACCGCGGCGCGGAACTCCTTGCCGCCGCTGTAGGCGGCGAGCGGAATGTTCACCATGCGCTCCGAGCGCCCTTCCGTGCCGCTGTACGGGTAAAACGGATGCTGAAAGGTGGACACCATCAGCACGCGTTCGTCGTCACGGAAAATCTCTTCGGTGCCGTTGCCATGATGCACATCGAAATCGACAATCGCCACGCGTTCCAGCCCATGATGCTCCAACGCGTGCGCGGCGGCCACCGCCACGCTATTGATGACGCAAAAACCCATCGCGCGATCACGTTCGGCATGATGGCCCGGCGGACGCACCGCGCAAAAAGCGTTTTCCGCCTTGCCACTGATCACTTCGTCGGTGGCCAATACGCCTGCGCCCGCCGCGCGCAGCGCCGCGTCCAGCGTGTGCGGATTCATTGCGGTGTCAGGATCAAGGTGAACCCAACCGCTGACCGGTGATGCTTCCTCGATGGCATCCAGATAACCCGGCGCATGCACGCGCTCCAACTGCTCGCGCGTGGCTTTGGGCGCATCGCTCTGCTGCACATGGTTGATCAGGCCGGAAGCAATCAACTGATCCTGAATCGCCGACAGCCGCGCCGGGCACTCGGGATGATGCGCGCCCATGTCGTGCAGCAGGCAATCACTATGCGTAATGAAAGCGGTGGTCACAAAGAGCTCCACGAAAGGAATGTCGATCAGGACACGTATAATACAATCATGTCGTTACCTCGGTTGCACATGACGGGAAAGCGCATGCCTCTACCGTATCCCGCGCATTGGATTCAAACCCTAACGCTGCGTGACGGCGCGGTGGTGACGCTGCGCCCTATTCGCCCGGAAGACGCCGCCATCGAAGCCGAGTTCGTGCGCAACCTGTCCGATGAATCGCGCTATAACCGCTTCATGGACCATCTGCGTGAACTTCCGCCGTATATGCTGTCTCATTTCACCGAGGTGGATTACGACAATCATATGGCGCTGATCGCGACTACGGATGTTCACGGCGCTGAAATGCAAATCGGCGTTGCGCGCTATGTGGTGATTCCGGATACGACGCAGTGCGAGTTTGCATTAGCGGTTGCGGATGCGTGGCAGCGGCGCGGTATAGGAAGACGACTGATGCAACGCTTGATTGAAGCCGCGCGCGCACGTGGTTTGACATCGATGTACGGCGACGTTTTGCCCGCCAACAACAAGTTGCTGGCGTTGACGCAAAATCTCGGATTCAAATCGTCGTTCGACCCCAGCGATATGAGCACGATCCGGGTTGAGCTGGCGCTGGTTTAAATGGGCATGATCACGACAATAATAACTAACTATTTGTTTTAATTACATAATTCATGACAAAAATAGAACAGGTCGCGCAGCAGGTCAGCAGCATTATTCTCGGCAAGCAACAACAAATCCGCCTCGCACTGGCATGCCTGATCGCACGCGGCCACCTGCTGATTGAAGACGTGCCGGGTGTCGGCAAAACCACGCTCGCACATGCGCTGGCGGCATCGCTGGGGCTTAATTTTCACCGTATCCAGTTCACCAGCGACCTGTTGCCCGCTGATGTGCTCGGCGTCGCCGTATACAACAGCGATCAAACCCGCTTCGAATTCCATCCAGGGCCGATTTTTTCGCAGGTGGTGCTTGCCGACGAAATCAATCGTGCTACACCCAAGGCGCAAAGCGCGTTGCTCGAAGCGATGGAAGAACACCAAGTCACGGTAGAAGGCGAAACACGCCGCCTGCCCGATCCGTTTTTTGTCATCGCCACGCAAAATCCATCGCACCAGATCGGCACGTTTCCGTTGCCGGAATCGCAACTCGACCGTTTTCTGATGCGTATCGAGTTAGGTTATCCCGACGCCGACGCCGAACGCGCCTTGCTACGCGGCGAAAACCGCCGCGATCTGCTGGAGCGCATCCAGCCCTGCATGGCGCCCGCCGAACTGCTGGCGCTGCAGCGCGAAGGCCAACTGGTGCATGTATCCGATGCACTGCTCGACTATGTGCAGGCGCTGGTAGGCCACACGCGCCGCAGCGCGGATTACGTGGCTGGTCTGTCGCCGCGCGCGGCACTCGCCCTGACACAGGCGGCGCGCGCCTGGGCGCTGCTGGATGCGCGCAAGCATGTGGTGCCCGAAGACGTGCAGGCCGTGCTGCCGGGGGTGGTCGGCCATCGCCTCAACCTCACCGGCGCGACACGCGAAGCCGCAGCCACCAGTGCGGATGTTGCCGCGCGGCTGATACAAAGCGTGGCCATTCCCTGATAAGCCCACGGTCCTCGGTATGAACAAGGTTCTAAGGCATCGCTTCTTCGACTGGTTTGTCCAGCCGCGAACGCCGGAAACCGGCGTGATCGTGCTGGTGCAGCGCCGCGTTTACATCCTGCCCACGCGACAGGGCATACTGTTTGGCGCCGTGCTGATGATGATGCTCCTGGGCGCCATCAATTACGCGCTGAGCCTCGGGTTTGTGTTGACGTTTCTGCTGGTGGCATTGGCGTTCAACGCGATGCTGTTCACGTTTCGCAATCTCGCGCGGCTGCACGTGTCGGGCGGACGCGCGCATGCGGTGTTTGCGGGCGGCACGGCGCAGTTCACCCTGAATCTCGCCAATCCCGGCGGGCACGCGCGATATGGCATCGGACTCTCCCGTGAGCGGCGCGGCGGTGGCGATGTGGAATTCACTGACGTGCCTGC
>JBEBHE010000455.1:0-2762 GCA_040081205.1 Burkholderiales bacterium
GAATATAAGTATTTGTTTTTAAATGGATTTATGTTAACGCTAACATGGCGTGTTCCTTAAACGCCGGCCGCGTGCATAAGCGTGCGTACCACGCGTCCAGATTTTTCAGCGGTGGCCTCGTGATATCCATGTTGTACCAGCGAAACGCAGAAACGCCCATCGGTATGTCGCCCATGCTGAACGCATTGCCTGCCATGTAATCGCGATTCGCGAGCCACGTATCAACCATTTGAAAGTTGGCCGTCAATAATTTCAAGCTGGATTCAATCAACGGCATGTCGCGTTTTTCGGGCGCGGTGCGTACCATGCCCCAGAACACGGGACGTAAATTGATCCACAGCGTGGTGCTGAACCATTCCATCCAGCGGTCGGCATCGGCGGCGGTTTGCGCTTCGGCGGGGCACAGCGTACCTAGGCCGTGCTTGCGCGCGAGGTAACGCACAATGGCGTGTGACTCCCACAACAGGAATCCACTGTCATTCATCAGCGGCACCAATCCGTTTGGATTCATCATTTTGTATTCGGGCGTGTTGTTCACACCGAATGCCATGCCGGCGTCGATGCGTTCAATCGGCAGTGCCAGCTCACCGCAGGCCCACAATACCTTTTGCACATTGATTGAATTCTTGCGTCCCCAGATTTTCAGCACGTTGTTTTCCTTGTTCTGTAACTGCATGTACGCGAAGCGCGGATGCTACTCCGCCGTAATGTTGTTGTCGCGTATGACTTTGCCCCATTTCACGGACTCCGTGCGCAGCCACTCGCCGAACTGATCCGGCGAGCCGCCGGCGATTTCATAGCCGAGCGTGTTGAAGCGTTCTTTTACATCAGGGTCTGCCAGCGCTTTGTTCACTTCGGTATTCAAGCGCTGGATAATCGCGCGTGGCGTGGCAGCAGGCGCCAGCATGCCTACCCACGATTGTGCCTCGAATTGCGGATAGAACTCGCTGATGGATGGCACGCCCGGCGCGAGCGGCGTGCGATTTTTTGAGCTAACTGCCAGCGCATGCAAACGCCCGCTTTTGGCATGACTCAGCACAAGGCCTGCAGAGGCAATCATCACATCCACGTGGCCGCCCAACAGATCGTTAAGCGCTGGGCCACCGCCTTTGAAGAATATCGTGGTGCCGTCGAGCTTGCTGATGGCCTTGAATAATTCAACCGACAGCCGGCTCGAGGTGGCTGGCCCGGCGGTGGCATAGCGAATCGTTCCTGGCTTTGATTTGGCGATAGCGACGAATTCGCTGAATGATTTTGCGCCGAGTTTGGGTGTTGCAACGAAAATCTGGGGTCCGCGAATCAACAGCGAAATCGGCGCGAAGTCTTTCAGGGTGTCGTAAGGTATTTTTTTGAACACGTAGGGATTGGAGGTGAAGCTATCGAACGCCGTCATCAGCGTATAGCCGTCGGGCGCCGCCTTGGCAACGATGTCGGTGCCGATGATGCCGCCCGCGCCGGCGCGGTTATCCACGACCACCGATTGACCCAGCGCTTCCGAGAGGCGCGGTGTCAGCACGCGCGCGGCGATGTCCGTCACACCGGCGGCAGCGGCAGGGACCATCATGCGTATTGGACGAGAAGGGTAGTTTTGTGCGGCAGCAGGCACAGCGATGAGTAGCGCGAGGGTTGTGACGAATCGTTTCATGGTGCTTTTGGTGTTGTGCGGCGAGACCGAATGGTAAAGGGAAATGCCGTTGTGGCAAACAACTATTCCCTTATCAACATAACCGAACTACCATGTGGAAAACTATTTTACGGGAAGCGCTATGGCATTCACCGGTATCGCGTCGATCATCTATGGAACGCCGGATCTCGCGCTGGCGCGAAGATTGTTCTCCGATTGGGGGTTAACCGCCCTATCGCGTCACAAGGCGGCAGCAGTATTCAAGACGGGCGTTGGAGGCGACGTGATTGCGCTGCCTGAAAACGCACCGGGACTGCCGCCGCGTATCAGCGAGCGCTCCAATTTTCGCGAAATAATCTGGGGTGTGTCTGATCAAAAGCATCTGTTGAACCTCGCCGAAGACTTGTCACGTGATCGGGTGGTGACACTGGACAAAGCGGGAACAATACACACGATTGACGACAGCGGTATTCACATTGGCTTTCGCGTATGGAAGCCAGCGCCCATCAAGCGCGGCGAACCGACGGTGTTCAATCAGCCGCGTTCCCGCGCACGAGTGAACGCCATCGGTATGGCCTATACGCGCGCGACGCCGTATCGCATCGGGCACGCGGCATTTTTTGTAATGGACGTGAAGGCTGCCGAACGTTTTTACGTCAAACGCCTCGGCTTCTGGCTGTCGGATCGATACGCCGGCGGCGCGGCGGTGTTTATGCGTTACGCCGCGTGCTGTGATCATCATAATTTATTCATGCTGAAAAGCCGCGATGGCAAAGTTGATTTGCATCACTTTGCTTACGAAGTGAACGACGTGCATGAAGTGTTCGGCGGCGGGCTGCATTTCTCGCGGCAGGAATGGGCGACGGCGGTGGGGCCGGGGCGGCATCCGATTTCGTCAGCGTATTTTTGGTACTTCCGAAATCCGCTCGGTGGCATGATGGAATATTTCTGTGACCCGGATTACGTCACTGAGAAATGGCAGCCGCACAACTACAAAGTGAACCGTTTTTCCGAGTGGCATCTGGCCGACGGCATAAAAGTCCCGCAGGCGTCGACTATGCGGCCGTCGCTGGCGATGGCGAGATCCATAGATAAGACTGCGGCGCTAAAGTGAGGTTTTTACCTACCGCAATCGTCG
>JBEBHE010000006.1:0-36092 GCA_040081205.1 Burkholderiales bacterium
CAGCGAGTTCGAGCGCACCAGCGCGTGCGGCAATTCCGTCTGCACCACCATTTTCAGGTTGCGCGGATCCGTCACGTCCACACCGGTGAAGTTCTTCGGTGCGGACTCGTGCGCGAGCCACAAAATTCGCCGCCCGTCCTGGGTCAACTGCATGGTGCAGCCTTCGCCGATGCCGCCGAAACCGTCGAGTTCGTGCTGCGCGAGCAGTTTCATGTTGAGCGCCAGTGTGCGCGATGCCTGCGCCGCCGGATTTAATGATCCGTTGATAGCCATTTTTTCTCCCTGAGTAAGTTGGTTGATATTATTTGATGAGACCCAGATACGTCATGACGTTTTTCGCCTGCGCGTACTCAGCGGCCATATGTTTGCGCGTCTCGGCGGCATTCTTGAATATGGCCTCGCCTTGCACACGTTCGGCGCTTTTGCGGAACTCGTCGCTCGCCGCCACCTGATACATCAGGCGCTCCCAATACGCGATTTGCGCCGGGCTGATGCCTTTGGGCGCGAGGATGGCGCGCCAGGTTTCGCTCACCGCGGCGGGATGCCCCTGCTCCGCCCACGTTGGCGTTGCCGCGAACGTGCCAGTAAGCCGCTTCGATCCGGTCACCGCGAGCAGTCGCAGGTTGCCGGCTTCGACCTGAGGCAGAAAGCCCACGGCTGAACCCACGGCCACATCCAGGTGTCCACCGAGCAGTGCCGTCAGCTGCTTGCTGCTTTCCAGCACTACCATCTTGACCGGTTTGATATCGATGCCGGCCGATTGCAACACGCGGCCCGTCGCGATGCGCGTCAGAATGGTATTGATCGCTATCGACAGCGAATCCGGTCGCGCCTTTAGCGCATCAACGAAATCCCTGCCGCTCTTGAGCGGCGAATCCGCGCGCACGACGAAAACATAGGCTTCGGTCATGATGGTCGCGACCGGCGTCACGTCGGTGTAGGTGACAGACAAGCGACCGGCAAGGTGATTGGCAAGCAGCACCGGCGAGGCCAGACTCAGAAAATGCGGATCGCCGGTGCGCTGACTCAAGTAAGTGTAGGCCAGCGCGTGCTCTCCGCCGGAACGATTCGCCACAGCACTGGATACCGGCAGCAGTTTCTTCTCCTGCCACTGTCGCTGCACGATGCGTGCAGTGGAATCCATCGCCCCGCCCGGCGCGTTCGGCGCGATCAACTCTACGTGGCGTTGAGGCACCCAGCTTTGTGCCGCCGCAACGGATGCGATCCCAATTGATAAAACCACTATCAACACGCGCAATACCATCATGACAAATCCTCTCACTGGACCATCCCCAGGTAAGTCATTACTTTTTTTGTGGCCGCGTATTCATCGCCCATTTGCTTGCGTGCATCCGCCGCGCCTTTGAACGACACATCCCACTGATATTTCTCGGCCGCTTTTTTGAAATCGTCGCTCAGCATCACCTTGCGAAACGCGTCCTCCCACCAGGCTGTTTGCGCCGGTGAAATATCTTTCGGCGCGATCACGGCGCGCCAGGTTTCGTAGGTGCCGTCTTTGTATCCGAGCTCCGGCCACGTCGGCACCGTCGCCAGTATGCCTTCTTTGCGCCTGGGCGCACTCACCGCGAGCACGCGCATTTTGCCGCTTTCGATATGCGGCAACATCTGTGCCAACGGCGAAATCGCCACATCCACATGGCCGCCCATCGCCGCCGTGGACTGCGTGCCGGATTTGAGCACCACCATTTTCACCTGCTTGACATCAATCTTCGCCGTCTGCAGCACCATGCCCACCGTCAGCCGATGCGTGAGATTGGCCACCGCAAAAACCAGCGAGTCCGGGTTTTTCTTTAGCGCGTCCACCATCTCCGCGCCAGATTTCAGCGGATGATCCGCGCGCACCGAAAAAATGTAGTCGTCGGTCATCAAAAACGCGATCGGCGTGAAATCGGTGTAGGTAAACGGGCTGCGGCCAGAGATGTGATTGCTCAGCAGCGACGGGTTGGCGAAGCTCAGGTAATGCGCATCCCCCGCGCGTTGCCGCAAATAGGTGTAGGCCAGCGCCTGTTCGCCGCCCTGCCGGTTCACCAGGCTGCTGGTCACCGGCAACAATTTCAGGTCCTGCAGCAGCTTGTGATACACGCGCGCGGCATTGTCCAGCGACGAGCCCTGCGCGTTCGGCACCGTTATTTCGACGTTACGCTGTGGCGTCCAGCCCTGCGCAAACGAGATTTGCGCGATGGCCATCGCGGCACAAACCCACAACCCTGTGATCGGCGAGACGCTCAATCGAAACTCCTCTGGTGAAAGCATAGCGGATTACCGGCGCGCAGATGTAGCGCCGATGGTTACTTGAACTTGGGCGGCGGCCTGAACGACCGGAATTGCATAAGCTCCTGCAACGACAGCCTTCCATCGCCGTTAACGTCGATACGCGAAAAATCGCGCTCGAGCGGCCCCCGGCCACGCACTTCTTCCGGCGTCAGAAATCCGTCGCCATTCGAATCCATTTGGCGGAAATCCTGTTCCATTTTGTTCTCGAAACCGCCCTGCCCCATTTTCTCGGGCACAGGACGATCATCGCGCTCCGGCACTCTTCCCGGCAACGGTGCGACCGGCGCGATAAGCCGTTCGCGCTTCTCTTCCAGCGCCGCGGTCCGTTTCGCGTCCTCCGCTGCCTTGCGTGCTTCGCCCGCGCTAATGATGCGTTCGCGCGCTGTGCGCTCCTCATCCAGCCGGCGCAATGCCTCGTCACGATCCGCGGCGCGCCTCGCGGCTTCTTCGCGGTCGGCAGCACTGCGCTCTTTCACTTGCAATTGGGCCTCGCGCTCTTCGATGCTGCGCTGATCTGCTTGCCGCTGTTCACCCGAGCGGCGTTCCATTTCTGCGCGAGCGGCTTCCAGTTTCTCTGCGGCTTTTGCTTCGCGCTGCGTGTACCACGCGCGGCCACCCACCAGCGCCACCATCAGCGCCAGTGCCACACCCGCCCACCGCCACATCGACACGGGTTCGCCGGTTTCGATGGCACGATACGTCGTGGTGCGCCGCACAGCGGGTACGGCGGGCGAGCCTGCCACGCCCGGCACAAGGGCGGTACGCACAAGCGCCGGCGCCGCCACCGTGCGTGTAAGCAGCGGTACGGTGGCTTTGCCTTGCAGCGCGCGCTTCCACACTTCCACGCTGGTGGGACGTTGTTTTTCATCCAGCGCAAGCGCCCAATCCACGGCACGCAACGCCGGTTCGCTCACGCGGCCTTTAAGTTGTGCGAGTTTTGCCGGCACCGTATCGTTCTTCAGACGGCTCACTGCATCCGGCGGATTTTCATTGGTGAACGCGCGATACAGCACACCAGCCATAGCGTAAATATCCGACCACGGGCCTTGATTGCCGTCGCCGGAATATTGTTCCAGTGGCGCGTAGCCCGGTGTCAGCACCGCGGTCAGGCTTTTGGTGGCGCCGTTTACGGCCTGGCGCGCCGCGCCGAAATCCAGCAACACCGGACTGCCGCTGGTGCGCAGGTAAATATTCGCCGGCTTGATATCGCGATGCAGAAAGCCGATTTCATGCACCGCCTGCAAACCTTCGAGCAGCGGGATAACGATCTCCTTGATGCGCGCTTCGCCCGGTTGAGGCTCGCGCTTCAACAACTGCGTGAGCGATTCGCCGTTTTCGTAATCCATTACCATGTAACCGGTGGCATTCGCTTCGAAGTAGCGATTGACGCGCACGATGTGCGGATGGCTGAACTTGGCCAACGTGCGCGCTTCCTGAATAAACCGGTCGAGGCCCCATTTGTAACTCTCATCCGAATCGGTGTTCACCGGAACCACGCTGCCATCGAGCGCGCGCAAGGCCAGATCGGAAGGGAAGTATTCCTTGATCGCCACCTGCTTGTCGAGATTCGTGTCTGTACACAGATACGTCATGCCGAAACCGCCCGCGCCCAGCACGGATTCGAGCCGGTATTCAAGCAGCATGGTGCCGATGGCGAGCGCGTTGCGGTAGGTGGCGGTAGCGGACACGGGGCAGGTTGGGCTAGTGTAGCTGGATTACCAAGGATGCTACCGCATTACGGAATGACCTGAAACCCGGATATTGATGGGGAATCATACGCGAATCGGTGTGATGGGGTCATGGCCGGCCGGGCCGATTCCGCATGATACGGGCGCACTTGCACGACAGGCTACGACTTGTGACAATCGCGCCTCACCCGCTTCTTTTCCTTTCTCCCCCGGCCAATTCATGGACTTCAAACTCACGTCCGAGCAGCAACAATTTCGCGATGCTGTCAGCGGCTTCGCGCAAAAACATCTGAAAGCCGGCGCGCTGGCGCGTGCGCATGAAGCGGAACATCCGTGGGATGTAGCGAAACTGATGGCGGAACAAGGCTTGATGGGCATCGCCTTCCCGGAAGCCGACGGTGGCCAGGGCGGTTCGTTGATGGATGCGATTCTGGCGATTGAAGCGGTGACCGAAGCCTGCCCGCGCAGCGCGGATGTGATTCAGGCAGGCAATTTCGGCCCGGTGCGCGTGCTCGCCGAATACGGCACGCCGGACCAGAAAAAACGTTATCTCGACAAAATTCTGCGTGGCGAATCGGTAATCTGCGTCGGCATGACCGAGCCCGAAGCGGGCAGCGCCGTAACCGACCTCACCACCAGCGCGAAGGCTGATGGCGAAGGCTTTCGCATCAACGGCGTGAAAGTTTTCCAAACGCATGCAACGTCCGCCGAAGTGATGCTGACCTATGTGCGCTTCGGCCCCGGCGTCGGCGGCATCGGCTCGGTGCTGATTCCGCGCACCGCTGAAGGTTTCAAGCAAGGCGCACCAGCGAAATTTTTCAACGGCGAAGAATGGGTGCAAACGTATCTCGATAATGTGTACGTCGGCCCGGAAAACGTGTTGCTGAAAGAAGGCGGCTTCAAAAAACAGATCGCGGGCTTTAACGTCGAGCGCATCGGCAACACCGCACGCTCGCTGGCGTTCGGGCGCTACGCCTATAACATCGCGCGCGAATGGGCGATGACGCGCAAACAATTCGGGCGCCTGCTCTGTGAGTTTCAGGGCATCCAGTGGAAATTCGCCGACATGAAAATGAAACTCGATGCCGGGCAGTTGCTGATTTACCGCGCGGCGGCGAATGCGGTAAACGGCATTCCGTCGCAGGAAGACACGGCTATCGCCAAAGCGTTTTGCAATCAGGCCGGTTTCGATTGCTGCAACGAAGCGATGCAGATCATGGGTGGTATCGGTTACACCACAGAAACGCTGGTGGAATATTGCTTCCGCAAATGCCGCGGATGGATGATCGCCGGTGGTTCGATTGAAATTTTGAAAAACCGTATTGCGGAAAGCATTTTCGAGCGCACGTTCTCGCAACGGCCGCCGAAAACCAAATGAAGTAACAAAGCAAATCCCTGTAACCCTCGTCATTCCCGCGTAGGCGGGAATCCATGCAATGACTCATATGGCGCTGTGTTATGGATTCCCGCCTGCGCGGGAATGCCGAGGAAAATATAGCGGCGTAAGCAATCGCGACACATCTTAAATATACTTTAAAAACAAATACTTATGAGCAACGACACTCTGGCAGTTCTGCGCCAACAAATCTTCTCCCCGCGCGCTGTTGCGCTGATCGGGGCATCCAGCGACGCCACCAAAAACACCTCGCGGCCGCAGCGCTACATGCGCAAGTACGGTTACGCGGGCAAACTGTTTCCGATCAATCCGGGCCGCGACGAAGTCTTCGGCGAAAAAGCCTATCCCGATGTCACCGCGGTGCCGGACGAGATCGACCACGCGCTGATCATGGTGCCGGCGAAGCACGTGGCCAAGGCGCTGACGCATTGCGTGGCGAAAAAAATTCCGGTGGTCACGATCTACACCGACGGCTTCGCCGAAATCGGTGACGAAGGCCGCGCCATGCAGGAAGAATTGCAGCGCATCGCCAAAGCCGGCGGCGTGCGCCTGATCGGCCCCAACTGCATCGGCCTGTTCAGCAGCCAGACCAATCTCGCGCTGTCGGTCAACGCGGTGCTGGAAAACCTCGACATCAAACCCGGTCCCATCGCCGTGGTGTCGCAAAGCGGCAGCATGACCGGCGGCCTGCTGTCGCGCGGGCTGGGGCGCGGCGTGGGCTTTTCCAAGCTGGTGTCGGTGGGCAACGAGGCCGACATCGCGCTGGGCGAATTTACCGATATGCTGGTGGACGACCCGCACACCAAGGCGATTCTGCTGTTTATGGAAACCTTGCGTGACGCCGAGCATCTGGCGCGTGCGGGCCGGCGCGCCTACGAGATTGGCAAACCCATCATCGCCTTCAAACTCGGGCGCTCGGCCATCGGTCAGGACTGCGCGGCCTCGCACACCGGCGCGATGGCGGGCTCGGACGAAATGGCGGACACGTTTTTAAGAGCGAACGGCATTCTGCGTGTCGATCAACTCGAAACGCTGTTTGAACTCGCGCCGATGATCATGGGCAAAAAGCCGCGCAAGATGCATCGCGTGGCAATCATGAGCACCACCGGCGGCGGCGCGGCAACCGTTGCGGACCGCCTCGGCACGCTGGGCATCGATGTCGTCGGCCCGACGCAGCAGGTGATCGACAATTTAAAAAAGAACCACAACATCACCATCAGCAGCGCACGCGTCACCGACTTGACACTCGCCGGCGCGAAAAAAGAAATCTACAGCGCCGTGCTCAACGAACTGCTCGCCTCCGACCACTGTGATCTGGTAATCCCCATCGCCGGCAGCTCGGCGCAGTTTCACCCGCAGATCGCCGTATCGCCGATAGTCGAAGCCGACCCGCGCGACAAGATCATTGCCGCTTTTCTCGCGCCCCACGCAGAAAAATCGCTGAACCTGCTGACCGAAGCCGGCATTGCGGGTTTTCGCACGCCGGAATCCTGCGCCGACGCCATCCGCGCCTGGCGCGACTGGACGCCGCCCATGACGCAGCCGGCGCAGGATACCGCGCGCGTGGATGCGGCAAAAAAACTGCTCGCCGCCGCGAACTCAAAACAACTCAACGAATACGACGCATGCAAGGTGTTCGGCGCGCTGGGCGTGTCCATCGCCGCAACCGCGGTGATCAAATCACCGGATGACGCAGCCAACGTGCCGTTTCCGGTGGTGGCGAAAATTCTCTCACCCGACATCGCGCACAAAACCGACGCCGGCGGCGTGGCGCTCAACATCGCTGACGCCGCCGCGCTGAAACAAACCGCGAAGGACATCCTCGCCCGCGTGGGCCAGAAGCATCCGGCGGCGAAGCTCAACGGTATCCTAGTGCAGAAAATGGAAAAAGGCCTCGCCGAAATCATCCTCGGCTTCAAGCGCGATCCGCAGGTGGGGCCGGTGGTGGTACTCGGCATCGGCGGCGTGCTCGCGGAAATCTACAAGGATTTTGCTGCACGGCTGGCGCCGGTGTCCGTGGAAGACGCTGCGAAAATGATCGATCAGGTGAAGGGCCTCGCCACCATCCGCGGCTATCGCGGCATGCCCAAGGGTGACTGTGCCGCGCTCGCCAAAACCGTCAGTGCATTCTCGCAACTCGCGTTTATCGATAGCATCGCCGAGGCGGAAATCAATCCGCTGATCGTAAAGAAGGAAGGTGAAAGCGTGGTGGCGGTGGATGGTTTGATTGCGCAACGGTAACTACGTAGCGTATCGCAGCATGTAGCGCAAAGCCGCTAAAAATCGCAGCCGTTGAGAAGAAAGGATGCCATGACAGCTACAAATGCGTTTAAAGCCCCCGTCGTAGATACCCTGAGTGTTCGCGTACTGGTCGATTCCCGCTACGAACGCTTCCTGCCGCGCATGTCGCACTCGCATGTGAAGGTCGAGCATGTCGGGCGCATCGTTGGCCGCCCGGAAAGCACCTTCGCCTGTGAGTGGGGTCTATCACTACACCTCGCCTCGGAGAAAGAGGGCGCCAAGGCGCAGTACGTGCTCGACTTTGGCTACACGCCAGAAATCATCAACCGCAATTTCGATCTGCTCGGCATCGAGCCGCAAAAGCTCAACGGCCTTATCCTGAGTCATGGCCACCTCGATCACTTCGGCGGGCTGCAGGGCTTCGTCAAGCAGCATCGCGCGCGAATGCGCGACGACATCGCGCTTTACGTTGGCGGCGAAACGGTGTTTCGCACCAAGTGGATCAAGGACGGCGGCGAGACCCTGGAGTGGTGCACGCTTGACCGTGCCGCGCTGGAGGCGCAGAAGGTGATGCCGATGTGCTGCCCGAAACCGCAGGCACTGGAAGGCCCTTTCACCTCGGGTTATATCGAGCGCACCTCGTTCGAGGAAGTCACCGGCGGCTCGCTGGTAGTGGACGACCACTTCAGCGAAGCCGAGCGCGCGGGCAAGCTGGTAAAGGACTCGCACCCCGACGAACACGCCACCTGCTACATCGTCAAGGGTAAGGGCCTGGTGGTAATTTCGTCGTGCGGGCACACCGGCATCATCAACACCGTGCGCGGCGCCATGAAGGCCGCGAATGTGGACAAGGTTCACGCGGTGATGGGCGGTTTCCACCTCGGGCCGGCAAACCCGGAATACCTGCTGCACACGATGAAGGAACTCGAAGCCATCAACCCGGACGTGATCGTGCCCATGCACTGCACCGGCGAGCGCTTCATCGACATGCTGCGCCAGCGCGTGCCGGATAAGGTGGTCTACTCCAACGTCGGCAGCCGGTTTACCTTCGGAAGCTGAATCGCGGCCGGCTACGGGCCGCTTTTTTGCACTGCGGTTCGCACAAGGTATTATTCACGCCTCATTGACGGAGAACTACCATGCTGATGCACCAACTCGCCGATTACGCGATCAAGGAACAAACGTCCAAGCTGCCCGCCGAAGTGATCCACCACGCCAAACGCGCGGTGATCGACTGGTATGCGGCGCTGCTGCCGGGCAGCATCTGCCCACCGGCGACGTTGCTGGAGCAGGCATTCGCCGAGGACCTTGATCGCGGACGCGCGCGGCTGGCGACGGGGCGGCGCGCGACAACGCGCACCGCGGCGCTGATCAATGGCGCGGCTTCGCACACCGTCGAGTTCGACGACATCTATCGCGACGCGGGTTATCACCCTGGCAGCCCGACGATTTCCGCGGCGCTGGCGGCGGCGCAGGCCTCGGGCGCGTCGGGCGAGCGTTTTCTGCGCGCGGTGATCGTCGGCTATGAAACCTCCACGCGCATCGGCGAGGCGGTGATGCCGTCGCACTACAAATACTGGCACACCACCGGCACC
Organism: Burkholderiales bacterium; assembly: GCA_040081205.1. GTDB lineage: Bacteria > Pseudomonadota > Gammaproteobacteria > Burkholderiales > SG8-41 > UBA5216. Next base: position 9,216 of record JBEBHE010000006.1, read on the forward strand.
GTCGGCGCGTTCGGCGCGGCGGCATCGGCGGCGGCCGCGATGCACCTGAATCGCGAGCAGTTCATGCACGCGATGGCGACGGTGGGCACCTTTGCCGCCGGTTTGCAGCAGGCGTTTTTGTCGCAGGCGATGTCGAAGCCCCTGCATGGCGGCCATGCGGCGGATGCGGGCGTGCTGGCGGCGCTGGCGGCATCGAAAGGCGTCACCGGTGCGCTCGATATCATCGAAGGCGCCAAAGGTTTCGGCAACGCGATGAGCGTGAATCCCGACTGGTCGAAAGCGACCAAGGGTCTCGGCACTGACTATCACATCAATCACATGACGTTCAAGGCGCACGGCTGCTGCGGCCATACGTTTCCGTCGATCGATGGCGTGTTGCACCTGGTGGAACAGCACAAGCTGCAGCCGAAGGACATCAAAAAGATCACGCTCGCCACCTACAAGGCTGGCCTCGACATCATCGACAACGCCACGCCCGAAGGCGAGTATCAGGCGAAGTTCAGCCTGCAATACACGGTGGCGCACGCAGCGATTTACGGCAGCGTGCGGCTGAATGCCTTTACACCCGAGCGCATGAAAGACCCGGTGCTGCGCGACCTGATGACAAAAGTGGTGTGCATCGCCGATCCGGAATTTTCCAAGGGTTATCCCGGCCAACGCGCGTCGCAGGTCGATATCGAAACCACCGATGGCCGCAAGCTGTCGCATTTGCAGCCGTATCGCAAGGGCGACCCTGAGCTGCCGCTGACCGACGATGAATTGAACGCCAAGTTCATGGAACTCGCCGAGCCGGTGCTGGGCGACGCGGGCGCAAAGCATCTGCTGGCGCAACTGTGGGCGCTCGACAAGGCGCCGACGGCGGAATTTGAAATTATCACCGGGAATGTTGGTAACCGCACTCGCGCTGCGGTATAAACACCGGAAAATACAAAAAACAAACGGCACACACGCCGTCGGAGCATTCATCTCAAAGGAGGCGTCATGAAACGCGTACTGGGTTTATGCACTATCGGCTGCGTGGTTGCAGTGTCGAGCGTCTCCGCGCAGGACTACCCCACCAAATCCGTGCGTTTCGTGCTGCCGTTTCCGCCGGGCGGCGGCACCGACACGCTGGCGCGCATCGTGGGCGCGCATCTGTCGAAAACGATGGGGCAGAGCATGGTGATGGACAACCGGCCCGGCGCGGGGGCCAACATCGGCGCGGAAATCGCTGCGCGTTCCGCGCCCGACGGTTACACGCTGTTGATGGGCAACATCGCGCATGCGGTCAATGTCACGCTGTATCGCAAACTCTCCTACGATTTCGTGAAGGATTTTGATCCGGTAACCATGCTGGCCACTGCGCCGAACATGCTGGTGACGCATCCGTCAGTGGCCGCGAAAAACGTGCAGGAGTTGGTCGCGCTCACCAAAAAAGCGCCCGGCACGTTTAATTACGCCTCGTCCGGCAGCGGCAGTTCCGCGCATCTGTCCGGCGAGTTATTCAAAAACATGACCAGCACCGACATCGTGCATGTGCCCTATAAAGGCGGCGGGCCGGCGGTCGCCAGCTTGCTCAGCGGCGAAACTAAAATCGGCTTTGCCACCATGCCCTCGGTGCTGGCGCAAACCAAATCAGGCAAATTACGCGCGCTGGCGGTCACGGGTGACAAACGTTCACCTACCGCGCCGGACATTCCCACCATCGCTGAATCGGGCGTAGCCGGATATGCCGCGAGCGGCTGGTACGGCGTGCTGGTGCCGACGGGCACACCGAAGCCCATTGTCGCGCGCCTGAACAAAGAACTGATCGCTACGGTGAACGACAAGGACGTGCAATTGCAGCTCGCGCGCTTCGGTTACGACATCGAAACCGGCGCGCCGGAAAACTTCCGCAAAACCATCGTCGCTGAAATCAAAAAATGGGGCGTGGTGGTGAAAGCCGCCAACCTGCGCGCGGACTGATTCACGCATGACGGAAGCGACGCCTCCGGCCGCGCGGCAACTGGCGCGTTTCGTATTCGATCTGTCGTTTGACAACATTCCCGCCGGCGTTGTTCACGAAGCCAAACGTTCGCTGCTGAACTGGGCAGGTTGCGCGATCGGCGGGTCAACGCATGCGGCGATCACGCACACGCTGAACGCTACGGCCGCCATTGCCGGGCCGCCGCAGGCGCGCATCCTCGGCCGCCGCGAGCGCACGGATATCTCGCACGCGGCGCTGATCAATGGCATGAGCGCGCACGTGCTGGACTTTGACGACACGCACTTGCGCACGCTGCTGCATCCGGGCACGGCAGTGGCGTCGGTGCTTGCCGCATTGGCCGAACGCGATAATGTGAGCGGACAAAAATTCCTTACGGCGTTTGTCGCAGGCGTGGAAATCGCGTGCCGCGTGTCCAACGCCGTTTATTTTGCACACAATCTGCACTGGTATATCACCGGTACGGCGGGCGTGTTCGGCGCGGCGGCGGCGGCCGGCAAGGTGCTCGGCCTGAACGAACAGCAGATGGTTTACGCGCTCGGCATCGCCGGCGCGCAAAGCGCCGGCACACGCGAACAAGCGGGCACCATGGCGAAATGTTTCATCCATGGCCGTGCCGCGCAGAATGGTTTGCTTGCGGCGTTGCTGGCCGCGCAAGGATTGACCAGCGCGGAGACAGCAATCGACGGCGAGCACGGATTCATTCATGTACTTGCACCCGAACGCGATGCCGATGCGCTGACGGCAGGCTTGGGGACACAATGGGAGCTTTCACTCAATACCTATAAGCCCTACGCCTGCGGCGTGGTCGCGCATCCGGCGATTGAAGCGTGCATCGCGTTGCGTAATCGACACGCGCTTGCATCGGATCAAATCGAAACCGTCGAACTCGAAGTGCATCCGCGTGCGCTGGCGCTTACCGGCATCAAGGAACCACCGACCGGATTGAAATCTAAGTGGAGTATTTACCATTCCGCCGCCGTGGCACTGGTAGATGGCGTTGCCGGCGAGCATCAGTACAGCGATACGCGCGCATTTGCGCCGGAAATCATCGCGTTGCGCCGGCGCGTGACCGCGACGGCGAATCCCGCGCTGCGCGATGTGCAGGCCGTGGCGCACGTGCGCCTGCACGACGGACAAAGCTTTTCGCATCGTGTTGATTGTGTGATCGGCAGCGCCGAACGTCCGATGAGTGATGCCGACCTTGAAAACAAAATTCGAATGATGGCGAACGACGCCCTTTCCTCACAGCAGATCACGCAGCTCATTCGGAAGTGCTGGGATATCGATAGACTCGCCGACGTGCGCGAACTGATCACCGCCGCGACGCGCCATGACCAAACCGCCATTCCCGACTAATCTTTTCTTTTTAATGATATTTGAGTGCGGCCGGATGCATGGCACGTTACGACCACTATCTTGTTAAAGCGATCCATCGCATCACGGCCACACCACACCCGCCGGTCGTGCATGGCTGTGTCGCGGCAAACAGCGCCACCGGCATCAACGCGAAAGTAGATTGACAATTTTCGTGCAGCTGGCGAATCTGTTTTTGGCATTTCCGTTGACCGCTGGAAGACCATCTGTCATAGTGGTTTTAACAATCGTTTAACGTTGGCATGACCCACACGCCTATACCAACATAACACCGTGGCGCTGGCGGTTATGGTTGAACCACCCGCAGGGTCATCGCCAGAAAAATGTCAGGGTTGCGACTTCAAGGGAGAACTCGATGGATTTCCTGATCAGAATTCTACGGCGCATGTCCGTAGGCCGGCGCCTCGCTACCGGTTTTGGCATCGTGCTTGCGCTGATGGCTGTGCTGGCGGGCGTGGCGCTCTATGGATTCAGTGAACTGCACCAAATCAATGAGCAGCTGAGCGCGCAAGCCAAGGCGGCGGGCGCCGCCGCTGCCAGCGCCGAGCTCTACGAAACGCTTCGCATCACGATCTTCATCATCGGCGCTCTCGCCGTTGTGGTTGCGGTATTTTTCTCGCGGCGCGTGGCGCGGATGATCACCCGCCCGATCAGCCGCGCGGCAATGGTGTCCGATGGCATTGCTCAGGGAAACCTGGCGCAAAAAATTGACGTCAATCATCACGGCGGCGAGCTTGGCCTGCTGCTCAATTCATTGCAAAACACCATCCTCAAGCTGCGAGAACTTATTCAGGCCGTGCGCGACCGGGCGGAAGCGGTGCAAAACGGCACCAACGAAATCGCGCGCGGCAACGCGGAACTATCGTCGCGTACCGAGCAGCAGGCATCAACCCTGGAAGAGACTGCCGCGTCGATGGAAGAATTCACGTCGTCCATCAAACAAAATGCCGAAAGCGCCAATCAGGCCAAGGCGCTGGCCATCGGCGCGTCTGAAATCGCAACCGAGGGCGGCCGTGTCGTGTCCGCCGCCGTGAAGACCATGAGCAGCATTTCGGATGCTTCGCGCAAGATTGCAGACATCATCGGCGTCATCGACAGTATTGCGTTCCAGACCAATATTCTCGCGTTGAATGCCGCCGTGGAAGCGGCCCGGGCCGGCGAACAGGGGCGCGGATTTGCCGTGGTAGCGTCCGAGGTCAGATCGCTCGCGCAACGCAGTGCCGACGCCGCCAAGGAAATCAAAATGCTAATCGGCGACTCCGTGCTGAAAATCAGCACGGGCGCCAAGCAGGTGCAGGATGCCGGCAATACGATGACGGAAATCGTGGCATCGGTGGCGCGGGTAAGGGACATGGTAAATCAGATCAGCAACGCCTCGCGCGAACAAGCCAGCGGCATCGATCAGGTCAACACAGCTATCTCGCACATGGATCAATCGACCCAGCAGAACGCCGCGCTGGTGGAGGAAGTGTCCGCCACGGCAGAGGCCATGACCGAAGAAGTGCAGTCGATGATGCAGGCGGTCGGCGCCTTCAATCTGGGCGAGTTGGTGTTACAGCCAACCTTTGAAGCGGGCCTTCGCCGAAAAATCGAGCCGCAAGCGCCGGACACACCTCTTACCCCGATCACGCGCACGCTGGAACGGCGACCCACGGCGCCGGTTCTGCCCAGACCCCCACGCCGGCCCGCTGAAAATCTGGGCGACGACTGGAAGTCGTTCTGAACGCGCCCGCTAGATCGCTGGAATACCGTGTCCCGCGTTCCCCGTTACCTACGATGAATAACGCGTGAGGTTCGCCATGAAAAACGCTTTTTGGCAGACGGCATTGTGCGTGTGCGCCGGCGCGACCAGCGCATTCGCGCAACCATATCCCAGCAAGCCGATCCGCATCCTCGTGGGTTTCGCCGCTGGCGGGCCCAGCGACGTAGCTGCGCGCACCATCGGGCAAAAGCTCACGGAAAAATGGGGCCAGCAAGTCATTATTGATATTCGCCCTGGCGCCGGCGGCAACATCGCCACCGAGCTCGCCGCGAAATCGCCGCCGGATGGTTACACGCTGCTGGAGCCGGCATTCGCGCACGCGGTGAATCCGATGCTGTATTCCAAATTGCCTTTCGACGCGATGAAAGATTTCACACCGATATTGTTGTTTGCGTCGATCGCCAATCTGCTGGTAGTGCATCCATCGATTCCGGCGCATTCGGTGAAAGAACTGGTGGCATTCGCCAAAGCGCGGCCTGATCAACTCACATTTGGTTCCGCCGGCAGCGGCACCGCGTCGCATTTTGCCGGCGAACTGTTGAACATGATGGCCGGCCTCAAAATCACGCATGTGCCCTATAAAGGATTGGCGCCGGCGCACGTCGACGTGATGGCGGGCCAATTGTCGATGATGTTCGGCGGCATCGTCACCGGCGTGCCGGCCGTCAAGGCGGGCAAGCTGCGCGCACTGGGCGTAACCACTAAAACGCGCTGGCGCGGCATACCGGACGTTCCCACGATATCCGAAGCCGGACTCGCCGGGTTTGAAGTCAACTCATGGTTCGGCCTGCTCGCGCCCGCAGGCACGCCGCGCGACATCGTGACGCGCTTGAACACGGAAGTGGGACGCTCCCTGCGCGAACCCGATGCGCGCGAACGCTTCTCGTCCATTGGCGCAGAACCCATGAACGGCACGCCCGAAGAATTCGGCGACTACATCAAATCCGAAACCGCGAAATGGGCGAAGGTGATTAAGGCCGCCAACATCAAGGTCAATTAGCGGCGCTGCGTAAAGGGAAGCACGCTCCCGCTGCGCAGCAGTGGGAGCGGATCACTTATTTTTTCCAGCCACCTCCGGATTAGCCACATCCACCGGCTTGCCGTCGGCAAACGCCAGCAGTTGTTCAATTGCCGTCGCGTACATCGACTCATAGCTGCTGCGCTCGGCGTAACCGAGGTGCGGCGTGCAGAGCGCGTTGTTTAATTTTTGCAACGGATGCGTGGCGCCCGTTACCGGCTCGTCTTCGTACACGTCCACTGCCGCAAAACCCGGCCGTCCCTTTGCCAGCGCCGCTGCCAGCGCACCTTCTTCAATAATCGGCGCGCGGCTGGTATTCACCAGCAGCGCAGTGGGTTTCATGTGCGCGAGATCGGCGGCGGTGATAATGCCGCGTGTCGCTTTGTTGCCGGGCAGGTGCAGGCTGATGACATCCGCGCTTTCAAAAAATGCCTCGCGCGACGCGGCGATTTCAAAGCCTTCGGCTTTGGCGCGCGCAATGGAACCTTCGCGGCCCCAGCACACCACCTTCATGCCGAACGCTTTGCCCACGCGCGCCACTGCGCCGCCGATGTGCCCGAAGGCGTACACGCCGAGCGTGCGGCCATAGAGTTTGGTGCCGACGGTGGAATGCCAATGCCCCTGTTTGAAGCGCTCGACCTCATACGGAATCTGCCGCAGCGACGAAATAATCAAACCCCACGCCAGCTCCGCCGTGGTGGAATAAGCGCTGCCGCCGCTGCTCAAACGCCCCGCCGACACCACGATGCCGTGCTCCGTGCAGGCAGCCATGTCGAGGTGATTGGTGTTGCGGCCTGTCTGACAAATAAATTTGAGCCCGGGCAACTGCTCAATGATAGCGCGCGTCATCGGCACGCGTTGCTGCGTGAGCAACACCGCGTCAAAACCCTTGATCTGCTCAACCACTTTATCGGCGCTGATATACGCATCGTTGTGGATCACTACCTCATGCCCAGCAAGTTTCGCAAAATGTTTGGTGGTGCGGAACACATCGGAGTAGTCGTGAATGACGGAAATCTTCATGGAAATTTTCTCTTTAAAAACAGATAGTTAAAGTATGGCGTGCCGTGAGATTACTGCTGCTTAAGATTCGCCTGCTTGATCACCTTGCCCCAGCGCGCAATTTCAATTTTCAGAAACGTCATCGCTTCAGCAGGCGTATTGCCCAGCGCTTCGGTGCCGCCCTTTTCAAGCATGGCCAGCATATCTTTCGCCTTGAGCGCGTTTACCGTTTCGGCGTGAATTTGCTTGATGATGGGCGCCGGCGTTTTCGCGGGCACCAGCACCATGTACCACGACGACGCTTCGTAACCCGGCACGCCCGCCTCGGCAACCGTCGGCACATCCGGCAGCGACGCCACACGCTTGGCGGTGGTCACCGCAAGCAACCGCAACTGCCCCGCGTTCACCTGATTAATGATCGCCAGCATCGGGTTGATATACATTTGCACGCGGCCGGGTATCAAATCGGCGAGCACCGGCCCCGTGCCTTTGTAGGCAATGTGTATCATCTCCGTGCCCGTCATGCCGGTGAACATTTCGCCCGCAAGATGCGATGCGGAGCCCGGCCCCGATGAGCCAAACGATAATTCGCGCGGCTTCGATTTCACGTGCGCGATGAGCTCCTTCACGCTTTTCACCGGCAACGAATTCGGCACCACCAGCCCGAAAGCCTGCGTGGCCACCACCGAAATCGGAATCAGGTCATTAATCGGATCGTAGGGCAGCCGCGCCATCAGCGTGGCGTTGATCGCATGTGACGGGTTCACCAGCACCAGCGTATGTCCGTCGGGCGCAGCCTTGGCTGCAATGTCGATGCCGATCACCATGCCCGCGCCGGGACGGTTGTCCGCCACGATCTGTTGACCCCACACCGCCGTATAGCGGTTGCCAAGAAAACGCACGATCTGATCCGAGCCGCCACCCGCGGCGGTGGGAATGATGAAGCGTATCGGCTTGGTAGGGAACGTCTGGCCGTAAACCGCATTGCAGGACCACACGGCCAGCACCAATGGCAGTAATGCTTTGACTTTCATGGTTCTCCTTCTTTTCTGAAACGGGATGAATTTTCCGCCGGTTGCCGATGCCGGCAACCGGCGACGGTCGTTGCCCCAAGATTACGCTGAGTTTCTGGTCATCACAACGGCAGTCGTTACGGCGGGAATACGGGTATCCCGCGCCGCCGTTTCGAGGGCATCTGCAAGCACCAAACACCTGCGCTTGATGTACATCAAGCCCGCACGCACGCGGACTGCCTACTATATAAATATGGCCGTGCCTGCCGCGGTGCCTTTGCGTAATTACCCAAAGGCCATTACACAGGAGACGTTGATGAAACCCAATGTCGGAACAATAGATCGCGTCATGCGAGCGCTGATCGGATTAGGCTTGTTGAGCATGGTGGTCATACTGGAAGGCAATATGCGCTGGTGGGGGCTGATCGGCATCGTGCCGCTCGCCACGGCAATTTTGCGATGGTGCCCTGCGTATGTGCCGTTCGGCATCAACTCCTGCGAGTCCGACAACAAATAACGTTCCGGACGCGGCGCGGGACGGCCCATCGTTAATTTATTGAGCACCCGCCGCCGCACAGAACGCGCTGCGCTTATTTCAGCGGCAGCGGCACGCCGTCCGGCAGCGGTGTTTTGTCCACGTTCAGGATCATCGACACCAGCGAGTAATAACCGTTGACCGCGATCAGGTCGAACACACCGCGCTCGCCGAAACGGTCCAGCACGCGTTTGTAGTTGGCATCGCTCACACCCTTGGTTTCGTGCAGCTCGCGCGAAAAGTCATAGATCATCGCTTCGTCGGCATCCATTTTGGGCGAGCGGCGATTCTCGGCGACATCCTTGGCGATGTCCGCATCAAGTCCCGCTTCCAGCGCCAACCGGCAATGCGCGTGCCATTCATATTGCGACGTCCAGTAGCGCGCTGTCACCATGATCGCCAGCTCGTTCAGCTTTGATGGAATCGTGCTCTTGAAGCGGATTTCACCACCCAGCGCTTGCACGATGTTACCGACACCGGGGCTGCGCAGCATCACATTGAACGGCCCGCCCAGCGGCCCCGGTTTCGATGCACCAGAATTTGCAATCTTGGCGCGCGGCCCGCCACGAATCGCGTCGTACACCGTGCGTTGATCGGCGGTGAGGTTATCTACGGGGATCACTTGAAAACGGCGAGAGTCGGTCATTTTTTGTCCTGATGATTTTTGGGGAAGGTAGAAATTAACATGACGCGCCGCTTCGTAGCGTCAACGGTTCAACATGCGGCGCAATGCGTGATGGCAAGCGCGCGCTAGACGGCGCGTAGCCCGTATATATCGCAGCGAAATCCGGGGATCGTAAACCCGGAATACGCTACGCTGCTTCCGGGCTACAATTTTATTTCATAAATATATAATAAAAACAAATGCTTACATAATCTCTCAATGGTGCTCAAGCCTTCAACGAAAACCCCAGCCCCGGCGCATCCGGCACCTGCAACTTGCCGTCTTTGAATTCGGGATGCGTCGCAAAGCGCGCCTTCAGCGCCACATGCGCGCCATGAACTTCCAGCATGCCGCCGTGCGCATGACCCGCCATCACCGGCAGATTCGCGGATTCAAATCCGCCCGCGCCGGTCACCGGCACGCCATGCGCTTCGGCCAGCGCCAGTATGCGCAGCATCGCCGTAATGCCGCCGCAAAACGCCGCGTTCGGTTGCAGTATGTCGAGCGCACCCGCCGCCAGCACATCACGAAACCACGTCACCGACTGAATCATCTGCCCCGACGCCAGCGGAATGGATGTGGCGCGGCGCAACTCGGCCAGCGACGGAATGTCGTTGCCGCGCAGCGGTTCCTCGAAAAATGCGATGTCGCAATCCGCCACCAGCGTGGCCAGCTGCTTGGCTTCAGCCACCGTGTATGCGCAGTTGGCGTCAAGCATCAACGGTGCATTTCCAATCGCAGCGCGCGCGGCATGAATACGCTTTGCGTCTTCATCTATGCTTCGCCCAGCGCCCACCAGAATTTTTACGCCTTGAAATCCGGAAGCCAGCGCGGTTTCGCACGCGCCTATGAGTTCGGGCTCGGTGAATGCGGGCAACCCCACCGTCGCGTAAGCGGAAACCGCGTTGCGCGCGCCGCCAATCAGCCGCGCTACCGGCTGGCCCAGCGCCTTGCCTTTGATATCCCACAACGCCAAATCCAGCGCCGACATTGCCGATACGAATACACCGGTCGAGGCACGTGGGTTGAATTTTTTGGTGAGCTGCGTGGTGATCGCCTCAATATCCAGTGCGCTCACACCCTTGAGCGCGGTAGCGATGCCACCGTTGAGCAAATGCGCCACCTCAGCGGCGAGAAAGCGGCCGGTGACGCCTTCGCCGGTGATGCCGTCGTCGGTGGTGACGCGGCAGCGTACATAAGTCAGGCTTTCCGCGCCGGCGTAGGCGTCAGCCTCGCGCTGGGGTTTAATTTGTTCAACTTGAGATTCTATGTGGGCGATTTGCATGGCAAGTCTAGAAGTTCCGGACTATTACGACACTAGAAGAAGCACTTTTTGCTTAGCCGCCAAAATGGCCCGATATCGCTGGCCACCATCCCGCCACTTTGCTAACAATGCCCGCGATTGCAACGAGAGCGCCAATGAGCCAGTGTTCACGCAACCATTCGCCAATTGCCTTAATGCTACGTCCATTGACCTCCCACCAAGACGCCAATGTTTTTAGGTCCCCCGCATGCGCGCGACCAGCAAGATTGGCCAACACATCCACTTTCCGCAAGGTCGACTGATGAAGCTTTACGAATTGCTTTTCTTCGAAGGCTGCTGCCTCTTGTGCGCCGGTTAGAAAATCGCGGGGGGTTACATGATTAAGGGTCATTAGTTTTTCCAGTCTTGGGTGCCCGACGTAGCCGGTTCCATAGATACTGACGAGCAACCGTGACAAGTCGTATCGGTTTGCTTCAGGAACGCTGACCGGTGTATCGCCTAGTGTCTTCATACGATTCTCAAGGGCCTCAAACCCGTAGTTAGAATCGCGCATGTTCCAGTGAATCCACTTGCAGTGTTGACGCACACGGACATCGTCACAAAAGTCTTTCAGCATCTCGCGTTCAAGTTGATCGTAATGCCGCTCAATGCTATCGAGTAACCCGCGTCTTTCTGCGATCAGGTGAATAGAGAAGGACTTGGTCTGGCCGGAGTCAAGGTTTCGAACAGCAATAGAAGTCACACGAGGAGACCGCGGATTGTTATCGCGGTCATAGAAGCTTTCACATGAATAATGGACGACAACCGAGTGCTCCGGTTGTTCGAACACGGCATCGAGTTGTTGTTTGGCCCGTTTCCAGTTTGCATACAGGTCTCGTTGTTTTCCCATTTGATTTCCGTGTTATCTCGTTAGTCCAACGCAGGCGTAGCTCTGTTGCTCAAATCGAATCCCAAGAAACCACTTTTGGCGAGCCCCCCCCCACATCGTCGTTCCCGCGCAGGCGGGAACCCATAACACCGCTACCCAACCACTTCATTATACAAATCCCGCCACAGGGGATTTCGCTCCTGAATCAACTTGATTTTCCATGCGCGATTCCATTTCTTGATTTGCTTTTCGCGGGTAATGGCTGATTGAATGTCTTCGTGTGGTTCGTACCAGACCAGTTGTTTGACCTTGTATTTTTTGGTGAAGCCTTCCACAAAATCTTCCTGATGTTGCCAGGTGCGTTTGATTAGGTCGGATGTTACTCCTGTGTACAGCGTGCCGTAGCGGTCGCTTGCGAGTAGGTACACGTAGCTGTTCTTGTCCACTGTGTTATGGATTCCCGCCTGCGCGGGAATGACGGTGTTGGTGTGTCACGTTAGCCACGCAAAGAACTGGCCTCCCAAAAACTCTTGGAAAAACGACTACCCCGTGCGTCGCCGAAACTTCTGAAACCCAGCCGGCTTCAGCGGTGCCATGCGTTTGACGGCGCCGGCATTGACGATGACTTCGCCGACATAAAAATCGCCGCGCTTGTCGGCCCAAATGCCGTGCGGCGCGACAAAGTTGCCGGGCAGCACTGGGTTTTCACCACCGACCTGCGCATAGATTTTTTGATCCGGGTCCACCACGGAGACGCGTGCAATCGGTGAGTGGCCGCATGGCGGATAAATCATGGTTTGATCGTGCGCGGGCAGCGGACCTTCGGAGCGCTTCATCATGTAGTTGTGGAAGCCGCCTTCAGCGATGTGGATCATGTCCTGATCGTCGATGAACAAATCGTACGGGCGATTAAATTGCGTCCACTCCCGCAGGTATTCGCCATCGGGTTTGAAAATCTGCACACGCGAATTTTCGCGGTCGGCCACATACACCAGCCCCGCGCTATCCACCGCGATACCGTGCGGCAGCATGAACTGTCCCGGTCCACTGCCCGGCTCGCCCCACGAGAACAATAATTTTCCTTCCTTGGAATATTTGTGCACGCGCGCGTTGCCATAGCCGTCGGCGATATACATATCGCCGTTGGGTAACACCGCCACGTTGGTGACGCGATGAAACGGTCCCGCCGCACGTTTGACCGGACTGACGCCGATCTTGTAACCGGTGTCGGCGGCTTTACCCGGTTCGCCGAGTGTCATCAGTTTTTTGCCGTCGGCGGTATATTTATGCACCACGTGATTTTTGTCGTCGGCGAGCCACAGGTTGTCCTGGTGATCGATAAAAATACCGTGCGGCCCGACGAATTCGCCCGCGCCCCACGCGTTGAGGAATTTGCCCTCCTTGTCGAACACGATCACCGGATACTTGCCGCGGTTGAACACGTACACCTGATCCTTCGAATCGCACGCAACACCGGCGACTTCGACAAAGGCATAGTCCGAGTTCGGCAGTTGTTCCCAGCCTTTGATCACTTCGTATTCGATTTTGTGTGGTCCGAGTGCCATTTCAATTTCCCTTTTTAAGAGCAGATAATTATAAATCTCCGTCATTCCCGCGAAAGCGGGAATCCATGCGTTGCCTCATATGGAACTGTGTTATGGATTCCCGCTTTCGCGGGAATGACGGTGTCTTGTATTGCGTTTCTGACTTACTTCTTTGCGGCTTATCTTCCCTGCGCTTCAATGTCGCGCACCAGCTTACCCCACTTGTCGGTGCCGCCGCGCATGGTCTTGCCGAGCTCATCGGGGCCGCCAGAAACAATATCGCCGCCCAGTCCTAGAAAGCGTTTGCGCACATCGGGTTCCTGCAGCGCCTTGCTGATCTCCGCATGCAGGCGCGTGATCACCGGCTTGGGTGTTTGCGCGGGCACGACAATGCCGTACCAGCTGGCGGCTTCGTAACCGGGCAGCGTTTCGGCCAGCGTGGGAATCTCCGGCGCGGCCTGCGAGCGCTGCGTGCTGGTAACGGCGAGGCCTTTTAACCGTCCGGCGCGCATGGTCGGCAACGCCGCCGCGAGATTGGGAAAATACATCGCCACTTCGCCGGAGATGGTGTCGTTTAACGCCTGCGCGGTGGCGCGATAGGCGACTTCGACGATGTTCACGCCGGTCATCGAGCGCATCAGCTCCGCGCTCAAGTGGCTGGCCGTGCCGCGGCCTGCGGTAGCGTAATTGAGTTTGCCGGGTGTGGCTTTCGCCAGTTCAAGCAACTCTTTCACCGAGCCGGCTTTGGCTTGCGCGCCGACCACCAGCACCGTCGGAAACGTCGCCATCAACGCCACCGGCGCGAAATCACGCGACACGTCATACGAAAGATTTTTGATCAGCAACGGGCTGACAATGATTGACGGCGACGCGATCAGCATGGTGTGGCCGTCGGCCGTCGCGCGCGCGGCCAGCCCGGCGCCGATGGTGCCGGCGGCGCCGTCGCGGTTTTCAACCACGACCTGTTTACCCAGGCTTTCGGTGAGCTTTAGCGCGATCTGGCGCGCCACAATATCCGCTGCCGTGCCGGTGGAAAACGCCACGATGATGCGCAGTGGACGATCCGGAAATGTTTGTGCCGGCGCGTGGGTGGTCACGCCCAATAACAAGGCCGTGCAGAGCATGTGGCGACGCATAATCGACTCCGGTTAAGAGAAAACAATGAATACGTTGCGGCGGCTATAATTGTAGCCTCATCCTTGTTCCCCCGCGCCGTCACACGCGTGTGTAACGAACGATTCAACGATTGGCGAACCACAAAAACTCATGGCCTACGAACTGAGACTTTATAAAGACGAACTCGCACCGGCCGCACCGCTGGATTTGAAAGCGCACGGCGTTACCGCGATTTACGTTTTCTCCGGCGGACTGCGCATACGCACCAGCAGCTTCAACGGCGTGCTTGGCCCCAACAGCGCGTTTCACACCTCGGACGATGCGCTGCTGTCAGCCGGCAACCTTGCGACGGTTGCACTGCGCTGGCGGCTCACGCAAACCGGCGCGCCGGATGCGCTGGCAACCGGCAATGGCGTCACCAGCACCAAGCTGCTGGCTGCGCCAATGCAGCTGGATCCTTCGCAAGCCTATCTGCTGCGTTGCGACCGCGTGGATTTTCCGGCGGGCGGCGAAGCACTGACGCACACGCATAAAGGCGGCGGTATCCGCTGTCTGCTGTCCGGCGGCATCAATATCCATACCAACAACACCGTGCATCGCTATCTGCCGCTGGAACCGTGGTTCGAAGCCGGGCCGGATGCGGTGTATGCGAAAGCCTCACCCGAGGTGCCTTCCGCCTTTGCGCGGGTAATGGTTTTGCCTCAGGAATTGCTGGGCAAATCGTCGATTACTTACGTTAATGCGGAAGACGTCGACAAACCCAAAAATCAAAAGTATCAGGTATTTATCGACACGCCGATAACGCTGCCTGCGTGAACGCAGCATCCCCATCGATTCAGGAGAAGTAAAGATGAAACGAATTCTACTGTCACTCGCGCTGGCGTTGTGTGCCACCGCACACGCGCAACCTTACCCCAGTAAAACTATCCGCATCGTCGTGCCCTTTGCACCGGGCGGCAACGTGGACATCAACGCGCGCGCGGTCGCGCCGGGCCTCACCGAACTGCTCGGCCAGCCGGTCGTCGTCGATAACCGCGCCGGTGCAGGCGGCATGATCGGCGGTGAGATCGTCGCCAAGGCTGCGCCCGACGGTTACACGCTGTTGATGGCATCGAACTCGGTTTACAGCGTCGCGCCTAATGTATTTGCCAAGCCGCTCTACAATCCAATCCGCGACTACGCCGCGATTTCCGGCATCAGCAACGTGCCGTTTGTATTGATTGCGCATCCGTCGGTGCCGGCGAAAACGTTCCGGGAGTTTGTCGCGCTGGTGAAAACCAAACCGGGGCAGATGACCATGGCTACCGCGGGCACCGGCACATCTAATCATCTGGTGGGTGAGTTAATTCAATTGAGCGCGGGCATCCGCATGACCGGCGTGCCGTACAAAGGCAGCGGCCCGGCGCTGATTGATCTGCTCGGCGGACAAGTTGATTCGCATGTTGATCAGCTCACCGCGTCGATGGGTTACATCCGCAGCGGCAAAATTCGCGCGCTCGCCGTCACCACCGACAAACGCGCGCCGCTGTTGCCCGATGTGCCGACGCTTGCCGAGCAAGGCTTGAAAGGTTTTGACGCGACCACCATCACCGGTTTGCTGGCGCCGGTGGCAACCTCAAAAGACATTATTGATCGGGTGCATGGCGCGCTGGTGAAAGTGACTGCGCAGCAAACCATACGCGATCGTTTTGCCGCTTTGGGCGCGACCACGCTCGGCAATTCGCCTGCTGAATTCGGTGAGTACATCAAGCAGGACTACGCGAAAATGCAGAAAGTAGTCAAAGACGCGAATATCGTGGCAAACTAAATAATATTTAAAAACAAATAGTTATGGAATTTCAGCCGACGGCTGCCGCGCCGCTGTGTGCGGGGCCAGATCCGCGTCCGCGCAAGCCCGCGCTCACGTTACCGCCAGGCGCAACCGATACGCACTTTCATATTTTCGGGCCGATGGCGCAGTATGGTTTTTCGGAAAAAAGAATTTACACGCCGCCGGATGCGCTGCTCTCGGATTGGCAGCGATTGGCATCGGCGCTAGGCGTTACGCGCGGCGTGATCGTGCAGCCTTCGGTGTACGGCACGGACAATGCCGTGACGCTGGCGAATCTCAAAGCCATGAGCGGCAAATGGCGCGCGGTGGTGGTGGTTGAAGACAGCATCACCGACAAAGAACTCGAAGCGATGCACGCGCTCGGCGTGCGCGGCATTCGTTTCAACGTAGTGGATGTCGCCACCGAAAAAGGCGTGCTGCCGATGCACCTCGTACGGCGCATGGCCGAGCGCATCGCGCCGCTCGGGTGGCATGTGCAGTTTTTGATGCACGTGGATGAGTATCCCGATCTGGAAAAAATGTTTGATTGTTTTCCGACAGATATTGTGGTCGATCATTTTGGTTACATGAAAGCTTCGAAGGGTGTTACGCATCCCGGCTTTCAGGCATTTCTGCGCCTGCTCAAAGGCGGACGCTGCTGGTGCAAATTCACCGGCGCCTACCGCATCAGCGCACATGACATGCCTTATCCCGATGTGACGCCGCTGGCACGTGCCATCATCGACGCCAATCCTGCTCGCGTGGTGTGGGGCACCGACTGGCCGCATCCCAAGCATGAAGGCGCGATGCCCAACGATGGTGAGATGTGTAATCGGCTGCTCGACTGGATTCCTGATGCGGCGATACGAGATCGCGTACTGGCACAGAACCCAGCGCATCTTTATGGGTTTTGATCAGGCCCATTTTAAAATTAAGTGGGCGCCCGCTCACACAGCGTAATTATTTGTTTTTAAAGGATATTTTTTATGCCCAAAACGCTGTTTGAAAAAATATGGGCGCAGCACGTAGTGGTGGACAAAGGCAGCGAAGCACTGCTCTACATAGACCGCAACCTGCTGCACGACGGCGCGTTTCACGCGTTCACGGCGCTCGCCAAGGAAGGCCGCAAGGTGCGCAAACCGCAGCAGCAACTCGCCACTGCCGATCACTATGTGCCCACCCGCAACCGTGACAAAGGCATCGCCGCCGTGGATGACGCCGATGCGCGCGAGATGATCCGGCTGTTCGATGCCAACGGCGCCGAGCACGGCATACGCTGTTTCAGCATGAACGATCCGCAGCAGGGCATCGTGCATGTGATCGGCCCCGAAACCGGTTTCACGCAACCGGGTATCACGCTGACCTGCGGCGATTCGCATACCTCCACCCACGGCGCACTGGGCGCGTACGCGTTCGGCATCGGGGCGTCGCAATTGAAGCAGGTGCTCGCCACGCAATGCCTGTGGCAAAAAAAACCGAAAACCCTGCGTATTACCGTCGACGGGAAGCTCGGCACGGGCGTCACCGGCAAGGATGTGATTCTTGCCATCATCGCCAAAATCGGCACGGCCGGCGCGACCGGTCACGTGATCGAATACGCCGGCAGTGTGTTTCGCGCAATGGCCATGGAAGGCCGGCTCACCGTGTGCAATATGTCGATTGAAGCCGGCGCGCGCGCCGGCATGGTGGCACCCGATGATGTGACGTTTCAGTATCTCGCGGGGCGCGAGTACGCGCCCAAAGGCACGCAGTGGGATGCGGCGTTAGAGATGTGGCGCGCGCTGCCCAGCGACGACGGCGCGACGTTTGATCGCGAAGTTTCTTTGGATAGCAACACCATCGAACCCACGCTCACCTGGGGCACCACACCGGAAGAAGCACTGCCGGTCAGCGCGGCGATTCCCGACCCGGCGTCATTCAGCGACGCCAACAAGCGCGCGCACGCTGAATCCGCGCTGCGCTACATGGATCTGAAACCCGGCACACCGCTCACCGATATCAAAATCGATCGCGTGTTCATCGGCACCTGCACCAACGGCCGCATTGATGACTTGCGCGCAGCGGCAACCGTGTTGAAAGGCCGCAAGGCTACCGTGCAAGGCTGGGTGTCGCCGGGCTCCACCGCGGTGAAGCGTGACGCCGAAGCGGAAGGTTTGCATCGAATCTTCGAAGAAGCTGGACTGGAGTGGCGCGCGTCGGGCTGCTCCGGCTGCGCGGCGATGAACGGCGACAGCGTGCCTGCGGGCATGCGCGCGGCCTCCACGTCCAACCGCAACTTTGAGGGACGTCAGGGCAAAGGCGCGCGCACGCATTTGATGAGTCCGGCAATGGCGGCAGCGGCAGCCATTACGGGGCGCGTGACCGATGTGCGCACGCTGATGGGAGGGCGCTGAAATGAAGCCATTCACCACGCTCACCGCCGTCGCAGCGCCCTTCGACATGGCGAATATCGACACCGATAAAATCATCCCCGCGCGCTACCTACGCAAGCTGCGCACTGCCACCGCAGGCTACGATCCGTGGTTGTTTTACGACATGCGCTTCGACGCCGACGGCAAGGAAAAGCCGGATTTCATTCTCAACCAGACGCCGTGGCGCAACACGGGCATCATCGTTGCCGCCGAAAATTTCGGCTGCGGTTCGTCACGCGAAGGCGCGGTGTACGCGATGATGGATTGGGGTATCCGCGCGGCCATCGCGCCCTCGTTCGGTGACATCCACTACGCCAACGAAATCCAGAACGGCATGCTGCCGGCGATTCTTGCGGAGGAGCACTGCGCCATGCTGCGCGCGCAACTGAAAGCGCGTCCGGGCTCAAGCATCAGCATTGATCTGGAATCGCAAACCATCACCGGCCCCGACGGCAAGACCTACCGCTTCGACATCGAGCCGGTTTACAAGGAGCGCTTGTTGAAAGGCCTCGACGACGTGGGGCTGGTATTGCAGGAGCTGCCGGCGATAGAAACCTTTGAGAAAAGGCACTTCGCGAAAATGCCGTGGTTGGCATGATGGCAACTCACCATGATATCTCTGCCACCGCGTAACCGTCTGCGCACGCCGGCTATCCTCCGTACATCCACTTCGACAGGGTTTTCTCATGGCATCTGGTCTGGCTGCATTACTCGACGATATCGCAACCATAACCAAAGTCGCCGCTGCCTCTATTGATGATGTTGCCGCGGCTGCCGGCAAGGCGGGTACAAAAGCCGCGGGCGTGGTGATTGATGATACCGCCGTCACCCCGCAATATGTGACCGGCTTTACCCCCGACCGCGAGCTGCCGATTATCTGGCGGATTGCCAAGGGGTCGCTGAAGAACAAGTTAGTGTTCATCCTGCCCGCGGCGTTGCTGCTCAGTGCGTTCCTGCCGTGGGCGATTACGCCCCTATTGATGATAGGCGGCGCTTACCTGTGCTTTGAAGGCGCGGAGAAGGTGATGGAAAAATTTGCCGATGCGACCAATGGCAAAGCGGAAACCCTGGCTGCGGAAGTGGTCGAGTTAACCAGCGCCGAACATGAGGCCAATATGGTGGGAGGCGCGGTGCGCACCGACTTCATTCTTTCCGCGGAAATCATGGCGATTGCGCTAAATGAAGTTTCCAATCAGACGATCGGGATGCAAGCGGGCAGTCTGGTGTTTGTTGCCATCGCCATCACGCTCGCGGTCTACGGGGTTGTTGGCCTGATCGTGAAGATGGACGATATCGGCCTGCACATGGCGCAACGCGAGCACGGCGGGACGCAGGCGATTGGCCGCACGCTGGTGCGCGGGATGCCGAAGTTGCTGGCGTTACTCTCGACAGTCGGTACTGCGGCGATGCTGTGGGTGGGCGGACAGATTATCCTGCACGGCCTGCATGTGTATCCAGCCAAGGCTGTCGGGCTGACCGACGGCGCCCTTGGATGGACTGCCGATGCAGCGCTATCGGGCGTCTTCGGGCTAGCACTCGGTGCCGTGATCGTATGGGTGCACCATAAGATCGTTCACCGCAAAACGCATTGATGCCAAAAAATAGTTACGGCTATTTTGCCAAACCCAGTTCGGTTAGCGTCTTGAACTTGTCCACGTTTTCCTGCTCGCAGTATTTCAGCGCGTCGCGGCTGTTGAGATAGACGAATTCCTGCAAACTGTCCTCGACATCTTTTTTCCATTCCGGCGTCTGCACCATCTTGCCTAATACGCCGTCCCAGTACTGCGCCTGCGGTGCGGTCATGCCTTTGGGGCCGACCACCATGCGCCAGTTCGACGACACCGAATCCATGCCCTGCTCTGTCAGCGTAGGCGCGCTGGCGAGCGCGCCACGCAGGCGCTGCGGCGATGCGATGCCGAGTATGCGCAACTGCCCCGCTTTCACCTGCGCTATGACCGACGGCACTACCGTTACCGCATAATCGACGTGCCCGCCCATCGCGGCAATCACGGCCTCGGGACCGGATCTGAATATGACCAGTTTGATCTTGCGCGGATCACCGTTCATGCTTTTGACCGCTTTGCCCAGCGCCACGTGGCCGGTGCCGCCGCGCGCGTTAATGCCGCCGGACGCCGAATTCGGATCCTTGGCTACTTGCTGAATCAAATCGCGCGCGGTCTTGAACGGTGAGTCCGGCTTTACCACGATAACCAGATAATCATGCGCGATCAGCGCAAGCGGTGTGACATGCGTATAAGACAGCGGACTAACACCGGTGATGCGGTTGGTCACCAGCGTGGCATTGGCCATGGAAATAAAATGCCCATCGCCGGCATTCTGGTTCATGTAGACCATGCCGACGGTACCGTTGGCACCCGGTTTGTTGGTGACAACACTTGCCACGTCCAGCAATTTTTTATCCTGGAACAGGCGCTGCATGGCGCGCGCCGGACGATCCGCGCCGCCGCCGGCGCCCGACCACACGATGATCTCCACATTTTTGTCCGGCTTCCATTGCTGCGCCTGTGCAGCGGCCACGCACCATGTGATGGCGAGCAACGCCGCCAGGTGTTTCATTGCGATGCGCCGTTTCATGCTGGTCACCCCCTTTTTGCCTGTTTTTGCTACTTAAGCAATAAGTTGACCAAAACCTGCTGATAGATTTTTTGCAGCGGCTCAATCTCATCGACGCCCACGCATTCGTTGAGCTTGTGAATAGTCGCGTTGGTCGGACCAAACTCCACCACCTGCGGGCAAATGTCCGCGATGAAGCGCCCGTCAGACGTGCCGCCCGTCGTAGAAAGCTCGGTATCCACGCCGGTAACAGTCTTGATCGCTTTTGCCACGGCATCCACCAGATCACCGCGCTGCGTGAGAAAAGGCCGGCCATCGACGCGCCAATCCAGATCATAGGTCACGCCGTGACGATCCAGAATATTCACCACGCGCGTTTGCAGCGATTCGTTGCTGCTCGCCGTCGAGTGGCGGAAGTTGAATTTGATGTGCGCAGCGCCGGGGATCACGTTGTTGGCCCCGGTACCGGAATTGAAATTGGAAATCTGCCACGTCGTCGGCGGAAAATATTCGTTGCCGTTATCCCATTGGGTTTGCGCCAGCTCGGCGATGGCGGACGCGATTTCGTGTATCGGGTTGCGCGCCATGTGCGGATAGGCAACATGGCCTTGCACGCCGTTTACCGTTAGCAGACCGGTGAGTGACCCGCGACGGCCGTTTTTGATCATGTCGCCGAGTTTTTTTACTGACGTGGGTTCACCGACGATGCAGTAATCAAGTTTTTCACCACGCGCGGCGAGCGCTTCCACCACACGCACCGTGCCGTCGATGGCCGGACCTTCTTCGTCCGAGGTAAACATTACCGCCAGTGATCCCGGATGATCGGGATGCTCTTTCACAAATTCACGGATCGCCACCACAAACGCAGCCAGCGACGTTTTCATATCAGACGCGCCGCGCCCGTAGAGCCAGCCGTCGCGGATGGTGGGCGTGAACGGATCGCTCTTCCATTGATCAAGCGGGCCGGTGGGCACTACGTCGGTGTGGCCGGCGAAACACACCAGCGGTTTGGCCGTGCCGCGCCGCGCCCATAAATTGTCCACGCCGCCCATGCTGATTTTTTCGCACTTGAAGCCGAGCGGTTCGAGTATGGCAATCAGCAGGTCGAGGCAGCCTGCGTCTTCGGGTGATACGGAGTTACGGGCGATTAACTGCTTGGTGAGTTCCAGTGTGTTGATTTCCACGGCGTTCGTTCTCCTTGTTCATCGCGAATGGTATCAAAGTGCGGGTAAAATCCGCACAACTTCTACTATTCTGCGTTTTCGCGCCGACCATGCCTGCCCTGTTAATTTCACACGCCTGCCAATTGCTGTTTGGCGCCGAACTCGCTACCGCGCTGGCGCGCCTCCGCCTGCCGCTGGATGTGCTGGTATTGCCCGAAGACAAGGATGCGCGCCTTTCCGAAGCCGACATTGCGCGCGTCGAGGTCGCTTTTTTTTCACAGGATAATTTTCCGGATTACTCGCGGCAGTTTTTTTCGACGACACGCAAAGCGCCCAACCTGAAATGGTTGCACGCTTTCAATGTCGGCGTCGATCATCCAATTTATGCCGAAATGCTCGAACGCGGTGTGCGTATTACCACGTCGGCAGGCACCACTGCCGAGCCGATCGCGCAAACCGCGCTGACGGGCATGCTGATGCTGTCGCGCGGTTTTCCGCACTGGCTGAAAGCGCAGCGCGAACATCGCTGGGATCCGGTGCGCCTGCAACAATCACCGCGCGATCTTCCGGGGCAAACCGTACTCGTTTATGGTTTGGGCGGTATCGGCGCAGAATTTGCACGGCTGGCACGCGCGCTGGGTATGCGCGTGATCGGCGTGCGCCGCGGCCCCCGCAAGCCCGATGATCCGGTGGATGAAATGCACACGCCGGATCAACTCGATGCGCTGTTGCCGCGCGCCGAATGGCTGATGCTCGCGTGTCCACTGACGGCAGAGACGCGCGGATTAATTTCCGCGCAACGATTGTCGCTGTTGCCGAAGGACGCTTATGTTCTGAACGTCGCGCGCGGCGAAGTAATCGACGAAGCAGCGATGACCGCCGCGCTGCAAAGCGGCCATCTCGCCGGCGCGTATCTCGATGTGTTCGAGCAGGAACCGTTACCTGCAACATCACCGCTGTGGGATTTGCCCAACGTGCTCGTCACGCCGCACAACTCGTCATCTTCTGCGGGCAATGAGCGGCGCGTGTTCGATTGTTTTGTGCGCATCCTTGAACAATGGAAAAACGGTGCGCCGCTGACCAATGAAGTATTTCGATAGGACTCAACGCAGGAGGAAAATAATGCAATTAAAACAATTACTTATGATTATCGTGGGTTGTGGCGCCACAGGGCTCGCAGCGGCGCAATCGTATCCCGCCAAAACCGTGCGCATCGTCGTGCCGTTTGCCGCCGGCGGCAACACCGATTTCACCGGGCGCACGATTGCGGCCAAACTCACCGAAGCGCTGGGACAACAATTCGTCGTCGATAACCGCCCCGGCGGCTACACCAACATCGGCGCCGATCTCGTCGTCAAGTCCGCGCCCGACGGCTACAACGTTTTGCTGGCAAGTGCCGCGAGCGCCATCAACGTCGCCGTGGTGGCGAAAATGCCGTTCGATCTGCAGCGCGATCTGGCGCCTGTGGTTCTGTGCGTGAAAGGCGCCAACGTGCTGGTGGTCCATCCGTCGCTGCCGGCAAAAAATCTCAAGGAACTCATCGCACTGGCCAAGACTAAACCGGGGCAGCTTAATTACGGCACGTCCGGTATCGCCAGCTCCAATCACATGGCGGCGGAATTGCTCAATCATATGGCGGGCATCAAGCTCAACCATGTGCCATACAAAGGCAATGCACCGGCGATGACTGATTTAATCGGCGGCCATATCGAAATGAACATCAGCGGCGTGCCCGTGCTGGTGCCGCACATCAAGAGCGGACGCGTGCGCGCCATCGGCATCGGCAGCCTGAAACGCTTCCCGGCGATTCCCGAGGTGCCAACCTTCGACGAACAAGGGCTCAAGGGTTACGAGGCCTCGACCTGGTTCGGCCTGTTTGCGCCAGCAAAAACGCCGCGCGACATCATCATCAAGCTCAATGCCGAAGTCGGCAAAGCGCTCGCCAGCAAGGATATCCGCGAACGTTATCTGGTCGAGGGGCTCGAACCGCAGGGCGGATCGCCGGAAGACTTCGCTAAATTCGTGCGCTCGGAGATTGATCTTTACGCGCGGCTGGCCAAGGCGGCGAATCTGCCGAAGCTGTAAACCTCACGGTCGCGCTGCATTCTTTTTGGAGGACTCGTGTTCTTCGAGAACATCGATTTTTCGTCACTGGAACTGCCCCCCGCCGCACTTAAGTTGCGCGATGAAGTGCGCGCGTTTCTGCGGCAAGAGATTGCTGCGGGCAGTTTCGTGCCGCACCTCGGCCACGCCGAATTCGATATCGAATTCACGAAAAAAGTCGCCGCCCGCGGCTGGATCGGACTGACCTGGCCCAAGCAGTACGGCGGGCAGGAGCGCTCGTATCTCGAACGCTTCGTGATGACCGAAGAAATGCTCGCGGTGGCAGCACCGTGCGCCGCACACTGGTTTGGCGACCGGCAAACCGGGCCGAGCCTGTTGCGCTATGGAAGTACATTTCTTAAAGACAAGTATCTGCCGGCGATCACACGCGGCGAAATGGCGTTCGCGCTGGGCATGAGCGAACCCGGCTCCGGTTCCGACCTCGCGTCGGTGCGCACGCGCGCGGAAAAGGTGGATGGTGGCTGGAAAGTCACCGGACAAAAAGTGTGGACGAGCTGGGCGCACAAGGCCGATGCGTTTTTTGTGTTGTGCCGCACGGCGCCGCTGACCGAAGATCGCCATGCAGGCCTGTCGCAACTCGTCATCGAGATTAAAAAATCGTCCGGCGTAACGGTGCGGCCGATTCGTTTCATGAACGGCAACCATCATTTCAACGAAGTGTTTCTCGATAACGTGTTTGTGCCCGACAGCCACGTCGTGGGTGAAGTCGGTCAGGGCTGGAAGCAGATCACCTCCGAGCTTGCATTGGAGCGCAGCGGGCCGGAGCGTTTTATGACCACGTTTCCGCTGCTGGTGGAGTTGGTACGCCGTCTCGGCAGGAGCAATGACGTTCGCGCGCACGAGATGGTGGGCCGTCTCACCGCGCGGTTATGGACGCTGCGGCGCATGTCGCTGGCGATTGCGCTGGCACTTGATCCGTCGTCGGGCAAACAAGGCTCGGTGGATCTGGCGACCGAAGCGGCGCTGGTGAAGGATATGGGCACGTTTTACGAGCGCGAGATTATCGACGCCGCGCGGGTATTGGTTGTCGTCGAGCCGACGATGGATGCGGCCGACACCTTCGAGCGTTATCTCGCGGAATGCATCGTCAGCGCGCCGGTTTCGACGATACGCGGCGGCACCACGCAGGTGTTGCGCACATTGATCGCGCGGCGTTTGCTGGGGCCACTCAAATGAATACCGCAACTGATATCCGCACCATGCTGTGTGATGCAGCAACGCGCTTGTTTACCCATCACGTCAACCCAAAAATGCTCGATGCGGCGAAACACGACGGCTGGTCGGCAGCGCTGTGGAAGGAATTGAAAAAAGCCGAGTTGCCGCTGGTCGGCGTGCCGGAAGACTTTGGTGGCGCGGGTGGATCGCTGTCAGATGCTGCGGCAATATTGCGCATTGCCGCGCGGCACGCCGCGCCGGTGCCGCTGGCAGAAACCGCACTCGCCGGTTGGTTGCTTGCAGGCGCGGGACTGCAAGTACCACATGAGACGCTGACAGTCGGCCCGGTATTGGATGAAAAACTCACTGCCGTGAGCGACGGCACTACCTGGCGCGTGTCGGGCAGATTGACGCGCGTACCGTTCGCGCGCATCGCAAAACAGTTGGTGCTGCTGGCGGATTCAACGCAAGGCGTGAGGGTCGTCGCGGTCGATTCCAACGCATGCCGCATCACGCCCGCGCGCAATCTCGCGAGTGAGCCACGCGATGAGGTGGTGCTTGAAAACGTGGTCGCGCTTGCATCGGCACCTGCCGGTGCCGGCGTCACACGCGACAGCATGCATGCACGCGGCGCATTGCTGCGCGCGGTGCAGATCGGCGGCGCGCTCGAACACGCGCTGCATCTCGCATGTGAATACGCCAAACAGCGCACGCAATTTGGCCGCAAGATCGCGCAGTTTCAGGCGATCCAGCAGGAACTCGCGCGTTGCGGTGGTGAAGTCGCGGCGGCGGTGGCAGCGGCACTATCCGCGGCGGGCGTGGTCGAGCGGCTTTCCAATGACCACAGTGCCGGCGCCGAACAGCAGAAGTTGATGGCCGTAGCCACCGCGAAAATTCGCGCTGCCGATGCCGCACGCGAGGCGGTGGCGATCACACATCAGGTGCATGGTGCGATTGGCGTCACCGATGAATATGCGCTGCATCATGTCACGCTGCGCGCGCTGGCATGGCGCGAGGAGTTCGGCAACGAGGTGTACTGGTCGATGAAACTGGGACGCGCGATGCTTGGGAGCGGCGCCGTTGACTATTGGGCCACACTCAGCGCTGCGTAGCAGGGTTGGGGTGTAGGATAGGCGCACGCCGGTTATCGCCCGTCAGGCACGCCTGCCTTCATGGAGGGAAATATGTTAAAAAACAAATATTTACAATATTTATGTCCGCTGGCGTTACTGCTTGGCGCAGCAGCGCACGCGCAATCATGGGTGCCCACTAAAAACGTCGAGATCATTGTCAGCTCTGTACCCGGCGGCAGCAACGATAAAACCGGCCGCGAAATCGAAAAGGCGCTGCTGGATCTGAAAGTGGTGCCGACATCCACCTCGGTGGTCGGCAAACCCGGTGGCGGCGGCAACATCGCGATGGCGTACACCAATCAACACGCGGGTGACGGGCACTATCTGATGGTGGCCACGTCAACCATCAGCAGCAATCACATCATCGGTGCGAGCAAGCTG
>JBEBHE010000155.1:0-10372 GCA_040081205.1 Burkholderiales bacterium
CATTCCCGAGGTCACGCTCGTGCCGTCGGGCGTGGCCGAGATCACCCGGTTGCAGCAGCGCGAGGGTTTTGCTTACCTGCGGCCCTAGCTGCCGGTAAGTTTTCGCGGGCAAATGCGGCTTTTCCCTGACGCCGCAAACAGACTACAATGCGGCCTTGTTCGCGTGTTTGCGCGAGCCCAAAAGTTTTATTTAAGCGCCGATAAAAAAATTGTATCCGTTTGATGCAGCACCTCTGGACCTGATACTGGGCGTCGTGCTGTTCTGGCTGCTGATCGGCGTAGCCGGTGTGTTGCGCGCGAGAAGCATGCGCTTTGTCAGCCGCGTGTTGTTTCCGATGGGGGCCGCCGGCGCGCTGGCGCTAATGCTGGTGGCGCTGGTTTCGGTGCGCGCCGAAACGATCACCGTGGTGTTGCCGCTGGGACTGCCGGATCTGCCGTTCCATCTCAGGCTGGATGCGTTATCGGCGTTTTTCGTGGCGCTGGTCGGCGCCGTGGCATTCGGTATTTCGCTGTTCTCGGTGGGCTATTTTCGTCGCGGCGAAGGTGCGCTTCCGGGGTTACTGTGTTTTCAATACCACGTTTTTTTGGCGAGCATGGTCATGGTGATGCTGGCCGATGACGCTTATCTGTTCATGGTGGCATGGGAGACGATGGCGTTGTCGTCCTATTTTCTGGTGACTACGAGCCACCGGATTGCCGAGATTCGACGCGCGGGATTTTTATACCTGCTGGTGGCGCATATCGGCGCCATCGCGCTGCTGCTGTGTTTTGGCGTGATGCATGGCGAAGCCGGTCAGTACACGTTTGACTCACTGCGTTCGAGCGAGTTATCGACGTTCTGGGCGAGTACGGCATTTTTGCTGGCATTGTTCGGTTTTGGCGCGAAGGCTGGATTGCTGCCGCTTCATGTATGGCTGCCCGAAGCGCATCCCGCGGCGCCCTCGCCGGTGTCGGCATTGATGAGTGGTGTAATGTTGAAAACCGCGATCTACGGCTTATTGCGCGTGACGTTCGATCTGCTTTCCACGCAAATCTGGTGGTGGGGTGCGGTGGCGCTGGTGCTGGGTTTGCTGACGGCGCTGTTCGGGGTGATGTTCGCCGCGGTGCAAAGCGACATGAAGCGGCTGCTGGCGTATTCCTCCATCGAAAACATCGGCATTATTATTGCGGGTGTGGGGCTGGCGATTATTTTTCACGCTTACAACAATCCGCATCTCGCGGCGCTGGCGCTGGTGGCGACGTTGTACCACTGTCTGAACCATGCGTTTTTCAAGAGCCTGCTGTTTTTGGGCACAGGTTCGGTGTTGCATGCGACCAACGAGCGCAGCCTCGGAAAACTCGGCGGACTCATACGCAATATGCCATGGGTCGCCGGTTTTTCGTTGGTGGGCGCTTTAGCTATCGCTGGGCTGCCGCCGTTGAATGGATTTGTTTCAGAATGGCTGCTGCTGCAGGCGTTTTTGTTTTCGCCAGGGTTGCCTAACCCTTATCTCAACATGCTGGTGCCGCTCGGTTCCGCCGCGCTGGTGCTGGCTGCTGCGTTATCGGGCTATGTGATGGTTAAATTTTATGGCGTGATATTTCTCGGCCAGTATCGCGAGCCGACGATGCACGAAGCACA
The DNA here is from genome assembly GCA_040081205.1 of Burkholderiales bacterium. Lineage (GTDB taxonomy): Bacteria > Pseudomonadota > Gammaproteobacteria > Burkholderiales > SG8-41 > UBA5216. The sequence goes on from JBEBHE010000155.1 coordinate 1,622, forward strand.
TGACGCGGGACCATGGGAGCGCGCCGGATTGGCGTGGTTCGCGTTCGGGTGTATTGCGCTCGGTTTGTTCCCGATGGCGATCATTCTGCTGCTCGATCATGTGACCTTGCCGCTGGTGAATTTTACGTTGAGCGCGGCTATTTCCGGCAACAGCTGGCTGCTGTTCGCGCCGGTCGCGGCGGAGCGCGCGAGTTATGGACCCTTGCTGTTTTTGCTGGGCATCGTCGGCACGGTGCTGGTTACGTTTTTTGTGGTGCGAGGGTTTTATCACGGACGGACGCGGCGTGGTGCGCCGTGGGATTGCGGCTTTCCGGAGCAGACGGCGCGCATGCAGGATACCGCCGAGGGTTTTGGCCAGCCGATTACCCAGATTTTCGAGCCGTTTTTCAGAATTCGGCGGCAGATGCCCGATCCGTTCAGCCGCAAGCCCGTCTACGAAAAATCGAATGAAGACCGCCTGTGGTACTGGCTTTATCTTCCCATCGCCCGCGCCCATGAGCGCATCGCGTCGTGGATAGGCATATTGCAGCACGGGCGCATTCACCTGTACCTGCTGTACAGTTTCGTGACGCTGCTTGCGTTGTTGTTCTTCGTGCGCTGATCGTATTCACATGCTGACACTTTTTGCATCATTCCTGTCGCAGCTGACGCAAACCCTGCTGGTGGTGCTGATCGCGCCGTTGATGCTGGGCTGGGTCGGCCAGTGCCGCGCGTGGCTGCAAAACCGCAGCGGTCCGGGCTTGCTGCAGCCGTACCGCGTGCTGTTCAAATTGTTCGACAAGGAGGCTCTGCTGGCGCACAACGCGTCAGTAGTGTTTCGCAGCGCTCCCTATATTCAGTTCGGTTGCATGGTACTCGCGGCGAGCGTGGTGCCGATTGTTGAGACCAATCTGCTGTTTGCACCCGCGGCCGACGTGATCGCGCTGGTGGGCGTATTCGCGCTGGCGCGCGTGTTCTCCGCGCTGGCGGCAATGGATGTCGGCACCTCGTTCGGCAGCCTGGGCGCGCGGCGCGAAATGCTGGTGGCCAGCCTGTCGGAACCGGCGCTGCTGATGGTGTTTTTCACGCCACTGCTGATCGTGCAATCGAGTTCGCTGAATGTGATTGTGGATACGCTGGCACATCGCGAGTTCGCGCTGTATCCGAGCCTCGCGTTTGCGGCGGTGGCGTTCATCATGGTGCTGCTGGCTGAGAATGCGCGCATCCCCATCGACAATCCGGCCACGCACCTGGAGCTCACCATGATTCACGAGGCGCTGGTCCTGGAGTATTCCGGACGGTATCTGGCGCTGATCGAGTGGGCCACCGCGATCAAGTTCACCACGTACTGCGCCATCGGAATCGCCTTGTTCGCGCCGTGGGGTATTGCCGGGGCTGGCGCGTGGCAGACGCTGCCGGCGGCTATTGTGGCGCTTATCGTCAAGTTGGGCATTATCGGTCTCGGCCTTGCGTTGCTCGAGACGATTTCCGCGAAAATGCGCATTTTCCGCGCGCCGGAATTTTTGGGCATGGCGTTTATGCTGGCTGCGCTCGGCATGCTGACTCGCTTGTTGTTGGGGGCTTGACGCGCCATGTCCACGATGCCGATGTCCGTGCAGTTGATCAATCTGATGGCCGCGCTGATGCTGCTGATAGCGTTCGCGATGCTGGCGCAGCGGCGGATACTGTCGCTAATTTATCTGTTTGCGTGGCAGGGCGCGGTGTTGGCGGTTAACAGCCTGATTGTTGCGTGGTACACCGGGCATAACGAGTTGTACCTGTCTGCTTTTTTTACGGTGCTGTTAAAAGTGATTGTGTTGCCGGTGGCGCTGCTCTACCTCATCCGAAAATTGAATATCACATGGGATGTTGAGACGCTGATTAACATACCCACTACTCTGTTCGCGGGGATTATTTTGGTGGTATTTGCATTTAATCTGGCGCTGCCGATTTCGCAACTTGCGGGCACCATCACGCGCGGCACACTGGGCATCGCCATCGCGGTGGTGCTGCTGGCGTTTCTGATGATGATTACACGGCGCAAAGCCGTGCCGCAGGTAATCGGATTTCTGGCGATGGAGAACGGTTTGTTTTTTGCTGCGACCAGTGCGACCTATGGCATGCCGATGGTGGTTGAACTCGGCATATTGCTTGACGTGATGGTTGGCATACTGATCCTCGGCATATTCTTTTTCCAGGTACGCGAGGCGTTCGACAGTCTCGACCTGAAGCACATGGAAAAGCTCAAGGAATCCGGCGAATGAACGAGATAGCTGTCACCCTGGGTTCGCCGTTGATCGGCGCGTTGGTGCTGGCGTTTTACGGCGACCGCGCGCACGCTTCACGACTTAACGTGGTGGTCAGCCTGGTGACGTTTTTTGCATCTGCTTTGCTCGCGATGCGTGTCATCGGCGAAGGTGCTTTACTCTCGTATAACGAGGCGTTTTTTGTCGATTCGTTCAACGTGTTCCTGGTGGCGCTGACGGCTTTTGTGGCGTTCACCACGTCGATATTCAGCCGTCCCTATATGTTGAATGAGCAAGAACACGGACGCATTACCGCGCGTCGCTTGCGGTTGTATCACTGCATGTATCAGGTGTTTGTGTTTACCATGCTGCTGGTGTTGCTGACCAACAATCTGGGCATCATGTGGGTGGCGCTGGAGGCCGCGACGCTGGCTACGGTGCTGCTGGTGAGTTTGTATCGCACACCGGCCAGCATTGAAGCCGCGTGGAAATATTTCATACTGTGCAGCGTGGGCATTGCGCAGGCGTTGTTCGGCACGATCCTGTTGTATCTCGCGGCGGAGAAAGTGCTGGGCGGCGGCGGTAATGCGCTGTTATGGACGCATCTGAATCAGGTGAAGGGCGATCTGGAACCGACGGTGCTGTCGCTGGCGTTCGTGTTTTTGATCGTCGGTTATGGCACCAAGGTGGGACTAGCGCCGCTGCATAACTGGCTGCCGGACGCGCACGCCGAAGGCCCCACGCCGATTTCCGCCGTGCTGTCGGGGTTGTTGCTCAACATCGGGCTCTATGCGGTGGTGCGCTGCAAGGTGCTGGTGGATGGCGCGCTCGGCACGCCGTTTGCCGGCAATTTGATGATGGGTTTCGGCATACTCTCGGTGGTGGTTGGGGCATTTTTTCTGTCGCGGCAAAAAGACGTGAAGCGCATGTTCGCGTATTCGTCGATAGAACACATGGGCTTGACCACGTTTGCGTTTGGCATGGGCGGACCGGTGGCGACGTTCGCGGCGTTGCTGCATATGACGGTTCACAGTCTTACCAAGTCGGCAATCTTTTTCACCGTCGGTCACGCCACGCAGAAAACCGGCACGCAGATGATGGATCAGATACGCGGCCTGATCGTCACTAACCCAACCATCGGTTGGGGCTTGATGCTGGGCACCTTGGCGATTTTGGGCATGCCGCCGTTCGGTGTGTTCGCGAGCGAGTTTCTGATTTTGACCACGGCCATGCGCGAACAGCCTTGGGCGGCGCCGATTTTGCTGGTGTCGCTGGCGGTGGCGTTTGCCGCGATGTTTTCAAAAGTGCAGGCGATGGTGTTCGGCGAAACCACGGCGAAGCGTTTGCCGCACGCGCCGGCACTGGTACCGGTGTTTATGCATCTGGGTATCGTGCTGATGCTGGGACTGTGGATTCCGCCTTATCTGGCTGATTGGTACCGGCTAGCGGCAAAGTTGATCGGATAATTGATGAGTACCCTCGCATCCGATATTGCATTCGACACGCTGGACGGCGCGGTGAATGTCCGCCATGCGCGCGTGGACGCGCGGCAGTGGCGCGCGCTGTGCGAGCAGGTGGCAGCCGGCGGCGGTCGGCTGGTGGCGCTGTGGGGTTCCGATCAAACCCAGGCGGCAGGCGGCTTTGCGGTACATGCGGCGCTTGCGACGCACACTACGCAAAGCGATTGCGCGGTGATCACGCTGCCGCTTGCCGGTGTCAAGTACCCCGATCTCTCGGACTTGTTTCCGGCAGCCAATCGCATGCAACGCGCAGCACATGATCTGCTGGGGTTGGTGGCGACAGGCGCGGCGGATGAACGCAAATGGCTGCGCCATGCCGCATGGCGCGAAGATGAATTTCCGTTACGCAAAGCGGCATCGCTGAATAATACGCAAGTATCTGTTAATAAAGAAGAATTTATAAACGAAACGAATGCTGCCGATGCCTATCCGTTCGTGCAGGTCAGTGGCGACGGCGTACACGAAATCCCCGTTGGCCCGGTGCATGCCGGTACCATAGAGCCGGGACATTTTCGGTTTTCAATCGTCGGCGAACGCGTGCTGCGCCTGGAGCAACGGCTCGGCTATAAGCACAAAGGTATCGAACAACGTTTCGAGCAGATGTCGCTGGCTGAAGGCGCCAAGCTGGCGGCGCGCGTGTCGGGCGACTCGGCTGCGGCATTCGGATGGGCGTATGCGATGGCCGTGGAAAGCGCTGCTGATGTAACGCCGCCGCCGCGCGCGTTGTGGCTGCGCGCGTTGCTACTGGAGCGTGAGCGCATCGCCAATCATCTCGGCGATCTTGGATTTCTCGGTAACGACGCGGGCCTGGCGTTTGGCCTGTCGCAATTCCTGATACTCAAAGAGGATGTGCTGCGGCTGAACCAGACGCTGTTCGGCCACCGTTACCTGATGGATGTGATGGTGCCGGGCGGTGTGGCGCGGGATTTTCCCGATGACGGGGTTACGCGCGTGCGCGACGAATGCGCGCGCGTCGAAGAAACCGTGCGGCGCATGCAGCATGTCTATGACGAACACGCGGGTTTGCAGGATCGGTTCGTCGATTGCGGACGCGTGACACCGGATCTGGCGGTGCGGCTGGGTTTGATCGGACAAGCCGCGCGCGCAAGTGGGCAGTCGTGCGACGTGCGCGTAACGCATCCGTGCGTGCCATATCGCGAACTGGACGTGAAGATCGCTCACCAGAACGCCGGCGACGTGGCTGCCCGCGTGGCAGTGCGTTTTGCGGAAATTGTTGAATCGATACGCTTGCTGCGGCTGATTGTGGACCGGTTGCCGCTCGGGGAAATCACTGCGCCGGTGCCGACACCACTGGCAGGCAAGCTCGGCATCGGCTGGGTCGAAGGCTGGCGCGGCGACGTGTTTGTCGCGCTGGAAACCGGAAAAGAAGGCCGTATTGCGCGGCTGCATCCGCGCGATCCGTCATGGCACAACTGGCCGCTGCTCGAACACGCGATTCTCGGCAACATCGTGCCCGATTTTCCGCTGATTAATAAATCATTCAATCTGAGTTACGCAGGACAGGATTTGTAGCATGTATGAATTACTGAAGCAGATCGTCAAAACCGGCATCAAGACCGAAGCGTATCCGCAGCCCGACGACGCGCTGCGCGTGACGGTGGATCGCTTGCAGGCAGCGGTGCTCGAACGCTTTCACGGTTCGCTGGCGATACGCCATGTCGATGCCGGTTCGTGCAACGGCTGCGAACTGGAAATCAACCAGCTGAACTGCCCTTACTACAATCTCGAAGGGCTCGGCATCAAGTTCGTCGCCAGCCCGCGCCATGCCGACATGCTGCTGGTCACCGGGCCGGTGTCGCGCCATATGGAGGTCGCGTTAAAGCGCACGTACGATGCGACACCCGATCCCAAGCTGGTGGTGGCGGTCGGTGACTGCGGCTGCTGCGGCGGTATTTTCGGCGAGAACTACGCCAGCCGCGGGCGCGTGTCGAATGTGATTCCGGTGGATGTGGCGGTACCGGGCTGTCCGCCGACGCCGGTGGCGCTGATGCAGGGGATATTGACTGCTATTGCCGTCAGGAAATAGGCGCTCCGAACGCGGCGCGGGAATGGCTCATGTGATTAGCACCGTCCCCAGCGCATTTGCCATCACGCGGCCTTGCCGATTCCAATGCTTGCACGCCTTGCCAAGTCGCAGAAATACTCGGCGGCTGGCGTGAGCGGCAGTGATGCGCGGCGCATCAGTACGACAGGCGGCGCAGGGATGGTTTCTTTGACCGCAATCCGTACCAACACCCCCTTCGTCGGCGCTGTGTCGAGCCATTGGCGGGGCAGCACCGCAAGCATGTCGGTATTCAGCAGCAGTTGCATTTGACCCAGAACACTACCCGCAAAGGTCAGTTGTTTGGGAGGGGCAAGATGATGCTTCGTGAATAGTGCTTTGAGGTTGACCTCTGCAAACGTCGGGCCGCTCATCACCCAGCGCGCCTGCGTCAGCCCGCTCAAGGACTTCACATGTCGTAGCGGGTTTCTTTTGCGTGCGATAATAAAACGCTCGTTGTTGAACAGCTTTTCGACGACGAAGCCTGTCGACGGGCGCTGGGTCGGCTCCACACCAATATAGAAATCAATCGTTCCGTCGCGTAACTGCTTTTCTACTGCCGCAAACACCAGGCCCTCCAGTACTGTCAGTCTCACGTGCGGGTAGCGTGCTAGAAACGGATTCACAATCTGGGGCAGCAAGACCATATGCGGGGCCGTGGACAAGGACACAACCACGCTGCCGTCCCCGCTACCCAGATACTGCTTGACCTCTTCCCGAGCTCGGTTTAACTCGTTGGTTGCTGCTTGCGCGCGCTGCAGAAACAGGACTCCCATCGGCGTCAGCACTGCCCCACGCTTGTGCCTCTCAAAAAGCGGGGCGCCAAGCTCCTTCTCCAGAAATTGGATGCTCTTTGTCATGGCCGATTGCGACAGGCCTAGGTGTCGCGAGGCGGCCCGCAAGCTGCCTTTTTCCGCGATGGCGATGATGTCTCTGAGTTGGTTGAGTTTCACGTGATTCTAAAAATAGATCAATAAGATGAAATTGACCTCTTCCGGTTATCGATTATCCACGAAATAATCCGGCCACGATGCAGAATTTAAGTGCAAGCAAAGGCAAGGCCACCATGAGGCTCATGCGACGCAGCAAAACGAGACTGATCGCAGCGATTGCCGCGCTCGCGGTGGGCCTGCTGTGGGCGTCTGCGGCTCCGGCGCAGGTGAGTTCCGCGCGAACGATCAGGTTTGTGGTGCCCACGAGTCCGGGCAGCAACGCCGATACGCAGGCACGTGTGGTTGGCGAGAGCCTTCAGGCGCTGACGGGGCAGATCGTCGTCACCGAGAATCGGGTCGGGGCCGGCGGAAGCATTGCGGCCGCGGCGATTGCCGGTGCGCGTCCCGACGGTCAGACGGTCGGATTCCAAGGAAAAGCATACCTTCTTTTCGGCGTTGAGTTTCCCGCCCAGAATTTCGACCCGCTCCGTGACGTCAGTCCGATAGCCTTCATTAGCCGCGGGGCATTTGTGCTGGTCGTTGGTGCCAGCTCAAATTTCACTTCGCTGAAAGCGCTTATCGACTACGCTCGTACCAATCCCGGGAAGCTAGACTACGCATCGGCCGGACAGGGATCCACTTCTTATCTGAGCGCAGAACGACTGCGCGCTGCGGCAAAGGTCAATATGCTGCATGTACCGTTCAAGGGCTCGCCCGAGGCGGTACGCGAGGTGATTGCCGGTGGCGTGCATTTCACCTATATACCAGCCGCCATGTCGAAGTCATTGATCGAGTCCGGCCGTGTCAAGGCGCTGGCCGTGAATACCGCGCGCCGGTCAATACTGCTGCCGGATGTGCCGACCGCGATCGAAACGGGTCTGCCGAACGCGAACTACGAATCATGGCTGGTAGCGCTCGTACCAGCCACTACTCCCGGCGATATTCAGGAGCAGCTGAATCAGCAGTTTAACGCTGCGATAAAGGCACCGGCGATGGCGGAGCGTTTTGCAAAACTGGGCGTTGAGCCTGAGCCCATGGCTTTGATGGCGCTTCGCGCTTTCGTGAAAGCTGAATATGCCGGCGCACTTGATCTCGATAGGCAGTTAAGAGTCAAATCGCCCTGACCCTGATGTTGAATCGCAGCGCGCAAACGTGATACGGGAAAACGCACAATGATCAAGCTACAGCGACTTGGCCACATACTCATAGCGGTTCGGGATCTGGAAAAATCAAAAGCGTTCTATACTGGAGTCCTCGGCTTCAGGGTGCTGGAACAGGATCCTGAGCACGGCGGGCTGTTTCTTTCCCTCGGAGACTATGGCAATACGCTAGATCTCTTCCAAAGCAAGGATCCAGACATTGGCAAGCAACCTCGTGCAGTGATTGGAAACTGCGTTGGCTTGGGCATAAGGCACACCGCTTTTGCCGTTGAAACAGAGCAGGATCTGAAAAACGCCTATCACTCGTTGCTCGATGCTGGCGTGACGATTCACAAGGCGTTGGACCACACCAGCCAGAAGAGCGTCTATTTTTACGACCCCGACGGAAATCTGTTGGAAATCGTATGGGAGCGGCCCAACACGCGCGAGATATTTGCCAGAGGCCGCAGCGACGGCGATGCCCCTCTCACTTTCGCCAGCTAATCGAACATCTACCTGAAGAGGATTCTCATGCCTTCCGTGCACATCAACGGCGCCGATATCTATTACGAAATTCACGGGGAAGGGCCGGCCTTAGTCCTCTCGCATGGTGTGGGTAGTAATCACCTTCACTGGTGGCAGCAGGTTCCTGTTCTGTCAAAGAAGTTCAAGGTCATCACGTTTGACCATCGGGGATTCGGATTCTCGAGCGACGATGGCAAGGGGCCCAAAGCGTTCGTGGATGACCTGACAGGGCTGCTGGATCATTTGCAGGTGGAAAAAGCTGCGATGGTTGGCCAGTCCATGGGCGGCGTGACGGTGACCGGTTTCGCGTCGCGCTTTCCCCATCGCGTCACCGCCATGGTACTGAGT
>JBEBHE010000156.1:0-10367 GCA_040081205.1 Burkholderiales bacterium
GAACGACCTACAATCAACGATCGCCTTTCGGATAAGGGTATGACGACCCCTAAATTCGTTTTGAAAATTAATTCGTAGAGTTTTTCAACAGAATCGGCCGACAGTGGACATAGCAGTTGTCAAAAACGTACCTATTACGTAACTAGCTTGAGACTTCGTGCGGCTTTGTGAGTTTTCGTGAGAGGGAACTCATTGCTCAAGCTTTATGCCAGCTGACTTGATGACCCTGGCCCATTTATTGATTTCCGAATCAAAGTAGGCAGCAAATTCTATTGACGATTGCCCTCCCGGTTCCGCGCCCTGACCTACAAGTGCTTGATTTACCTCAGGTGCTTTCAAAGCAAGTCTCGTATCTGCCAACAGGCGGTCAATGACAGACTTAGGCGTCTTAGCCGGAACGAGTATTCCAAACCAAGAGCTCGATTCGAATCCAGGATAGGACTCAGCGATGGTAGCAATGTCCGGCAGCGCAGATGCTCGTTTAAGACTGGTAATCGCAAGCCCACGCACTTTCCCGCTTTTTACATTTGGCATCGAAGAGACTGTGCTGCTAAAAAGCATCTGTATTTGTCCGGCAATTAAGTCGATGAACGCGGGTCCACTTCCCTTATAGGGAACGTGTGTCATCCGAATGTTCGCTGCCGATTTCAGTAGTTCTGTCGTTAGATGAATGGAACTTCCTGCGCCAGAAGATCCATAATTCAGGGAACCCGGCTTGTTTCGAGCGACAGCAATCAACTCGGAAAGCGAATTCGCAGCCACTGAAGGATGAACGCACAGCATAAACGGCGTCGAGGTGACCAGTGTAACTGGCGCAAAATCCTTAATGGGGTCGTAGGGAAGCTTTGGAAACAGGCTGGGATTGACTGCGTGAGTAGTAGATATCAGCAGTATCGTGTGTCCATCCGGCGGTGCTTTTGCCGTCAGCTCGGTGCCGATGATGGTTGTTGCACCGCTGCGGTTATCGATCACTACCGGCTGACCCAGGCTACCACCAGCCTATTACTGCATCGTAAACGTTATCAGCAGAGCTACGTATATGACTTTATTGAGACGTGTCTGCCGGCTTGGACCAAAGCTGATGTTCAAAAAGCGGCAGACAGGAAATAGTTTAACTTGACCAAAGTGGGATGGGCACTGTTGACATAGTGAAAGCGCTTGATCACAATTGTATCCAATATGGATGCAATTATAGGCAGCACCTTTCAAGAGCGGGCGTATACCTACATTCGCGAACGAATTCTCAGTCTTGAGTTCAAGCCAAATATGGCTCTTCGTATGGAAGCGCTGGCGGCCGCAATCGAAGTAAGTAGAACCCCGGTACGTGAAGCGCTTAGCCGGCTAAGCGAGGCGGGGTTGGTGATACGCGATGGTGGATGGGGGTATACCGTACGACCCATTACCTTCAAGGAGGCGATGGACGTGTACAAGGTCCGTGAGACACTGGAAATTGAGGCAGTAAGGAAATCAACAGTGAGGACCTTTTTTATTTCGCCTCCACCGTAGCTGAATCGTAGCCAATCGTAATCGCATTTCCCCAACAAGACGTAACGAACGCCCGCAGACCCGATACCCTGTCCACGTAGCTAGCGAAGTGGTCTGTCGAAAGATGCGCGTGGCGCTGCACGATATCCGGCGATTCCCACGCCACCAGCACCTGCAGAACATAGATTGGCGTGCTTGCCTGCGCAGGCCAGCTTGTAGCCGTTCTTCGCCTGCAATGCCCGCCGTCCGTTCGTGGTTCTTTTCCAGTGCGTGAGTCCACAAGCGGCGGGTGCGTATGGCGTCACCACGGCGATTTGCCTCATCCACATAGCTTGCGAATTCCCCCTGCAAAGTGAGCGCGTTTTGATATGGATCAGTCATGATCGAGAATGAGCAGCAATCGGTGCGATTGATCTACGTCAAGATACGCTGGGGCGGTAAGCTTATGGTGAATGCGGATTCTCGGTACGCGAGCCGATTCGAGCGCGCGAAAGCAAAAATCGCTGCATTGTTCAAGCGGGAGGATACTTAGTGGGCATTGCCTGTGCCGGGTAGCGGAATGGACGCGCTGCCGAAGTTCCTCGAGGAACTGCATATCCCATTGCAGTTCATGACCAGCCTTGCAATAGGACTGCTGCTTGGCTTGGAGCGTCAACGTAATCCTATTGCCAAAGCCGGGTTGCGTACTTGCGCGCTGGTAGCCTTGTTCGGCACGATCTGCGGACTGCTCGCGCAGACCACGGCCAATACGTGGATCGTTGCGGCCGGATTGCTGGTCACCGGTGCCATGATTATTGCCGCTTATGTGGGTGAAACGCTTCCCGAGGGTGAATCCGGCACGACGACTGTGATTGCAGTCATGTTGTGCTATGTGCTGGGCGCGATGGTGTGGTACGGATACACCCAGCATGCGGTAGGGCTTGCGATCGTTGCCACTGTGCTGTTGCATTTCAAGACAGAACTGCACGGATTTTCCGACAAGCTGGCACCGGGCGATGTGAGCAGCATGCTGCAATTCGCGGTGCTTACCTTTATTGTGCTGCCACTTTTACCGAACCGCGGTTATGGGCCTTATCAGGCATTCAATCCCTATCATCTGTGGCTAATGGTGGTGTTGATTTCCGGTGTGAGTTTGATCGGCTATCTTGCGCTGCGCTTCACCGGGGCCAAAAGGGGCCTGACATTGATCGGCGCGCTGGGCGGATTAGTGTCGAGTACGGCGACCACGCTAGTGTACGCACGGCACAGCGCCATGCGACCGGATATGACGCGATTCGCTGCTGCTGTCATCATGATCGCCAACCTTACCGTACTGCTGCGATTGGCCGTGATCGCCAGCATTGCATCACCGGACGCATTACCGAAGTTGTTGCCTGTGCTGGCAGCCGGTATGGCGTGTGGATTATTGCCGGTACGCTGGCAATCACGTGCGGTAGTAGACGGCAGCGGCGTGACTCTGCCGGAAATGAAAAATCCTACGCAATTGCGCGTGGCGGCCGGGTTCGGTTTGCTGTACGCGGCGGTGTTGTTGGGCGCTGCGTGGTTGTCGCAAGTGTGGGGCAGCAGCGGCCTGTACGCGTTGGCCGCTGCATCGGGAATTGCTGATGTCGATGCCATCAGCCTGTCGATTCTACAATTGTTCAACACCGGAAAAATTGAAGCGCGCACGGTAGTGATTGCGATTGTCGTTGCTTACGTCTCCAGTGTTATTTTCAAATTCGCGATCACACGCGTGGTTGGTGGGGCGGATCTGGCAAGGCGTTGTGTGCCGGCGTTCCTCGCATCCACGGCAGGGTTGCTGCTGGGCTTGGTGTTTTTGTAGCCGAAAAAAATGCCGTTTTTAACGTCGAGCCAACATCCGCCATGATGGCAAGAATTCCGTGACCGCGGCGGTTCCAAAATCGTACACCAGCAGGTTAACCGCGCTCGCGTGCTTTGCGGCATCATGCAGGACGTAGCGTGCGTTCGTGCTCGCGTTGCCGCGTACCAGTGTGCCGCTGGCATCGGCAAACACGGTGGGCGTGTTCCGGCAGGCGGTAGTGTGCCTAGCAATGCCTAGGCCGCCGTTCGACGCGATCAGGCGCTGGCATGGCGAATTCCCGCAAACTAACCAACGATACGGAAGTGAAGGATGTGCTGGCGGGCGCGGCAATTGGAACCGGCTGCGATATATGCGATAAATCGGTTTTTATGTAAGTATATGTTTTTAAAGTAAAATAATTATAGCGTATGCGGGCGTACTGCTTGTGATGTCGAGGCCGCGAGCAGCACAGGCAATGTTTCGCACGCTTCGCGCAGCGTCACTGTCGCATTGGCGCGCGACGTATCGATGTGCAATACCTGAGGCAATTCCTCGTTGGTCAGGGCGTCGCGCTGTGCCAGTTGATACGTGAGTACTGCCTGATCTGCTTCAGAAGCGTCACTGCCGGCCGCCGCTCTGTTGGCGATACGTGCGAGTAGCGCCGCCTCGGGTGCGGTTACGTCCACGATGGCAAACGGAATGCCGCGCATGCGTGCCTCAATACGAAACAAATCGCGTTGCCAGCGCTTCAGGAATGTCGCATCGACGACCGTGGCGTACCCGGCGTTCGTGGCCCTGCGTGCGATATCGAGCAGGCGGTTGTAGGTGTCGAGCGTCAGTTCGCCCGTGTAGATGCCCGACGCGAGCTTTGAGCCACTGCGCGCAAGAGGATCGAGGCCGCTCAGGCGCTTGCGCTCGATATCCGAGCGCAACCGTATCGCGCCAAAAGTTTCTGCGAGTGCTTGCGCCACAACACTTTTGCCGGAACCGGACATGCCGTGCATCAGAATAATGGCGGGACACGCGCTGTTGGCACAGCGTTGCGCGAGTGCGATGTAACCGCGGCAGGCTTCGAGCAGTCGCGCGCGCTCGGTGCTGGATATATCGCTCTGCGCGGCGCGCAATCCATGTACTTTTGCCCGTACCATCGCACGATAAACCAGATAGAAGCGCAGCACCTTGAGACCCTCGTAATCATCCGCAGATTCCAAATAAGCGTTGAGAAAACGGGTTGCAAAATTCGTGTGGCCCCGATCCATCAGGTCCATGATCAGAAATGCGATCTCGCTCATGACATCGATCCAGCGCAACGCGGGATTGAATTCGATGCAATCAAAAGGTGTCAGCTGGCCGTCAAGCATCAGGATATTGCCCAGATGTAAATCACCGTGGCCGTCGCGCACGTAGCCGTCTGTTTGCCGCGCAACGAAAAGCGTCCAGCGCGCGTGGTATTCATGTTCAGTCCATGCGCGTAGTTCAGCGATGGGCGCTTTGGCGGTTCCATCCGTGAGCAATTGGTCGAGTGCGGAGAAATTTTCCCGGGCAGATGCAATCACCGTCTCGGGCGCGCCGTACGGGCTGCCGCGCGCAGCAACCCCGGTGTTCGCGTGAAATCCTGCGATGCGCGCAGCAAGAGCATCAATGTGCTTGCTGGTGATAGCGCCCTCTGTCAGCAGCCGGCTTGCCAACGCGCTTTGCGGGAACTCACGCATCCTGACGGCGTATTCAATGGCCGCGCCTTCACCGCTTACGTGAGGGGCATCCGGACTGCCGGTGATTTTTACCACTGCGTCGTAAAGCGAAGGCGCAAGCCGGCGATTCAGGCGCAGTTCCTCTTCACAGCAGCGGCGCCGCGCTTCGAGCGTGCTGAAATCGAGAAAGCCGAGGTTGACCGGTTTTTTAATCTTGTAAGCGTATTGTCCTGTGAGTATTACCCAAGAGATGTGGGTTTCCAGTAACTCGATATGTCCTGCCGGATGCGCGTAGCACGCTGGAGAACGTAGCGCTGTTATGAGCGGCGCCGATCCTGCGGTGACTGACGGTGAGTTCATGACGCTGGTACCGTTTCGTGAGGACAATATGTGGTTCAGTAGACCAAGTTTCGGGATAAGTCCCGTTGACCTGGATCAAATTTGAATTCGCTGTATGACTTAGCATAAGCAGGACATTAAAGGGAGAATCAGCATGAAACACCTGACGTCGCGGCAAGTCGAGGAACTGGCGTTGAGATTAAAGGATCGTACGCGTGCGTTGGCGGTGCAGGTGCGCGAGGAGCTGGCGGCATCCGATACCCAGCATTATCGCGATCTGGCGGGTACGGTGACCGATACTGCCGATGAAGCGCTTGCGAGGGCGCTCGTCGATGTTGATACGGCAATCATTGATCGCCACATCCATGAGCTGCGCGATATCGAGGCGGCGCACGAACGGCTGAAAAATAAGACTTATGGTATTTGTGCCGATTGTTCCGAGGACGTTGCTTATGAGCGGCTAGCCGCATATCCGACAGCAAAGCGCTGTGTGGGCTGTCAGCAACAACGCGAGCGCCTTTATGCGCATCAGGGCACGCCGAGGTTATAGTCCTGATTGGACAGTCAACGCCGGCGCTCGTGTTCGAGCCATATGCCGATGAGTTCAAGCACTATGCCGGTCGAAAACAACAATATCCCTACGCGGGCTTCGGGTGCAAGCCACATCAGCAATCCGCCGGTTACGGCCAGTATGGCGCCGAGGGATCTGCGTAACCTTTTGTTTTTTAGTATATACAAGATGTGATGTCCAAAGCGCACGCCTTGAGCAAAGCGTAAACCCGACATTTTCTGGGGTGTTGACCCATATCAATCCCCGCACCGGTCGGTGTATACGCATGCGATGCGGCTCACGAAACCAATCGAACAGCCCGTTAGCAACGCGGTAACCGGCGGGCGCTACGGCTGCTTCGATCACGACGCCGGTATCGGTGTCATTGAACATGGGTCAGTGCCTGAGGAGGCGTTCGAGCCATCGGGTGAGGCGATGTTCCCGATCATGGCCAATCGGACCTCAGTGTGCGGCGAAAGCACGGAGCGCTTCGAATTCGAGGGAGGGTCTGGTACGCGCGTTGCGCGTCAAATAGGTGATGCGACATTCGGTGAGATTGATGTGGATCAACGCGGTAATGCGCGATACTTTCTATCCTGCATCTCAGGTGCCTTTGGCAATCGTTGGCAGCGCCCATACTGAAAAATGGAGAAGGATCATGGCCATTGGAGACATTTGCAACAGGGAAGTTGTCTATGTGAACCGCGACGTGACCATACACGCGGCGTGCAAACTGATGCGCCACTACCATGTCGGCAGTCTCGTGGTGGTGGATGAGGCGGACGGGAAACGTGTGCCAGTCGGCATACTGACTGACCGCGACATCGTGGTTGAAATCGATGCCATGGACCTTGACTCGAAGGTCATCACTGCCGGGGACATCATGTCACAGGAGCTGGTCACCGTTCCCGAAAGTCGCGGCGTACTCGAAACCATCGAGGTGATGCGTTTCAGAGGCGTGCGCCGATTACCCATCGTGGATTCGGACAGTCGCTTGATTGGCATTGTGACGATTGATGATTTGCTGGAGGTGCTGGCCGAGGAGCTAACCGGTATTGCGCGTATCGTGGCGAGAGAGCAGTCGCACGAGCAGCAAGCGCGTAGATAACCGGCTTCTTTGTCGCCCACAGCATCTGGAGAAACCTATGGCTAACTGTTTTGTCATTGCCGCCGACGGCGCGCGTGCCCGCATGTTCCTTTTGCAAAAGGATTCCACGTTGCAAGCCGGCTCGCGCCTGGTCGAAAAGATAGACCTCGTCAATACCGACTACACGGCACGCGGCAAGGCTGCGCCGCGCGTGCGCTCCGAACGCAACACCAGCCGCCAGGCCGGACCTGTGCATCCGCAGGATGCGGAGCGTGACTGGCATCGCATCGAAGTCGAGCGCCGCTTCGCGCGCGAGATTACCGCGCATGCATCGGCGATGTTCAAGGCTGGCGGCGCCGGCAAGCTGATACTGGTTGCGGAGCCGCGTATGCTGGGCCTTGTCCGGCGTCCCTTGCGGGCAGCCGTCGGTTCGCGCGTAACGATCAGCGAAATCGCGCGCAACCATACGCATCTGACACCATCGCGGTTACACCAGCGGCTTGCGGCAGATGACTTGATTTGGTAGGCCGTCGTTAGTTGACCGGCACAATCGCCGGATTACTTGCCTGCGTTGTACCACCGGGAAAGCGTATTGTCAGCCGCAGGCGCCGATAGCGCCGCAGGCGGTGCAGAATTCACAGCCGTCCTTCTTGATCATGGCAGAGTTGCCGCATTCCTTGCATGGCTTGCCGTGCAGCGGTTTGTAGTTGTAAGCATCGAGTCTGCGGTCGTCGTCCGGAATTTCGAGCACACCCATGTCGTTCAGCGGGTAGCCGCGCTCGTCGAGCACGCCGAGCATCGCATAGCGATGGATAATGAGCCGTGCCGCATAGGCGACCGTGCCCGGGAAATGCTCCTGGCGTACTTCGCCAGGCACACGCGCCATGAAGTCGCCGAGCGGCTCGTCATAGGTGAGCAGTTTGCGCAGTTTCATGCCGATCCACGCGGGGTCGATCACGCGCATGTCGAGCGACAGCAGTTTGCACAGGCCGTCGAGCACGCGCGGATACACGCCTGCCATCCACATTGAATAGGGGCGGCGCTGGCCGTTGGGCAGCACCAGTTCTTTCAACATCAGCACAAAGTCATCGCCCGAATTTGGGTTGTAGATATCCACCGTCCACGACATGGTGCCGTCGGGTCCAGTCTTGGGTTCCTTTTTCGCGAACATCGCATCGAGCACGGGTGACCTGCCGCCAGGTTCGTTAGGTTCGCCGGGGTCCGCCAGCGCGCCCAACTGATCAATGCGATAACGCACGATGCGCGCGAACGCGGCAACCATGCTCGGCACGCGTTCGGGCTTGCCCTCGGGCGGCATCGCACAGTCGAACGCGTCGCCACCCGCGCGCGCCAGCATATCGAGCTTTACGCGCAGCCATTTTGCATCCTGCGCGCGCATGTCCATCGACAACGTTTTGGCAACCGCGCCGATGCCGCGCGGTTGCTCAGTGCCGTTTACCCACACCTCGAACGGGTAGGGCGTGCCGTTCTCGACATGACCGACAAAAATCGCGTAGCGTCCGAATGGCGATTCGACCATGTATGTCCACGAGGGATTGCCCGTGGGCAGCATCGGCCTGCCGGGCCAGCGCAGGCTGGCGAGCGCGGGTTGCGGCGCGGCTTCAAGTTGTATGCGGCGATCCACGTCCGTGGTGTCGAGGTCGTTGGGCTGCGCGGTTTTTACCGACAGCACGCTGCCCAACACGGCATTCGGACGGTAGGTGGTAATGCCTTTCAGCCCCGATTTCCACGCTTCAAAATACAAGTCCTTGAATGGTTCGTACGGATAATCCTCCGGCACATTGACGGTCTTGCTGATCGCTGAATCGACGAACGGAGCGATTGCCGCCACCATGCGCATGTGGTCGAGCGCTGAAATATCCATCGCGGTAACGAATGCCGGCGGCAAATGTTCCATGTCACTGCCCCTATGCCGGTAGAGCCGCCATGCGTGATCTTCGACGTCGTAGGTTTTGTATGTTTCATCCGGCATGCGCTTCTTGCGCTGGTAAATCCATGCATAGGCCGGTTCGATGCCGTTGGACGCGTTGTCGGCGAATGCCAGCGAAATCGTGCCGGTGGGTGCGATCGACAGCAGGTGGCTGTTACGCAGCCCGTGGCGCGCGATGTCCTTTTTCAGGTCCTCCGGCAGGCGCGAGGCGAAATGCGGCGGCGCCAGATACGTTTTCGCATCGAACAGCGGGAACGCGCCTTTCTCTTTTGCGATCGCGACCGACGCGGCGTACGATTCATCGCGCATGGCCTCGGCGATCTTCGCACCCATACGGCGCGCTTCGGGCGTGTCATATTTTAATTCGAGCATGATCAGCGTGTCGCCGAGCCCGGTAAAGCCCAGGCCGATGCGGCGTTTGGCGCGCGCTTCGGCCTGCTGCTGCGGCAGCGGCCATACCGTAACATCGAGCACATTGTCGAGCATGCGCACCGCAGGCCGCACCACGCGCCCGAACGCCCCGAAATCAAAACGCGCCTGCGCTGTGAACGCGTCGATCACAAACCGCGTGAGATTGATGCTGCCCAGGCAGCAGCAACCATAGGCAGGCAGCGGTTGTTCGCCACACGGATTCGTCGATTCTATTTTTTCGCAATACGACAGATTGTTGTCGGCCGCGATGCGGTCGATGAATATCACGCCCGGCTCGGCGTGGTCATAGGTGGATTGCATGACCTGGTGCCACAGATCGCGCGCAGGCACGCTGCGGTAAATCCACGCACCGTCGGCGCGCTGGCGCGCGTTCGGCACGAACTGCGCGCCCGGCGCAACCGTGTGCGTGAGTGCCCATTCAGCATCCGCCTCGACCGCGCGCATGAAGGCGTCGGTCACGGCAACGCTTACGTTGAAATTGCGCAGTTCACCCTGATCCTTGGCATGGATGAATTCCTCAATGTCGGGATGGTCGCAGCGCAGAATGCCCATCTGCGCGCCGCGCCGCGCACCTGCGGATTCGACGGTCTCGCAACTGCGGTCGAATACACGCATGTACGATACCGGGCCGCTGGCGCTCGAATGCGTGCCGCGCACGTAGGCGCCTTTGGGCCGGATCGACGAAAAATCGTAACCCACGCCGCCGCCGCGGCGCATGGTCTCCGCAGCCTCCATCAACGCCACGTAAATGCCGGGCTTGCCGTCGGTGATCTGCGAAACCGAGTCGCCGACCGGTTGCACGAAACAATTGATAAGCGTTGCTTGCAGATCGGTGCCTGCAGCAGAGTTGACGCGACCACCCGGAATGAAGCCGCCGGTGAGTGCTTCGTAAAATTCGTGTTCCCGGTGCGCGGGGTCTTTCTCGACTACGGCGAGCGCGCGCGCCACGCGGCGACGCACGTCATCGACGCTTCGTTCATCGCCTTTGGTGTATTTCTCCAGCAGCACATCAAGGCTAACTTGTTGTTCTG
>JBEBHE010000456.1:0-2740 GCA_040081205.1 Burkholderiales bacterium
TGCTAATAAATTCAAGGGCTTCGCTGTGCCGGGCGTTGTACCCGCTCAAAATACGCCCACCATATGGCTCGCATTTCGTCAAACTTGACACTCAGGGGCCGTGCGCGCTGTACTCGCCTCTATCCAAAGCAGCAAATGTGGCGCAGATTAATCCGCCAAAAAATGATGATGGCGCGCGTGATCGCACGCTTGGCATATAAAACCATAGAAAATTTTAACCATTTGTTTTTATTGATAATTTTATGACGTCGCCCACACTCTCTATCCAGGTCGCCCAACGCATCACAGCCATGCGCTACGAAGACCTGCCTGCTGACGCCGTGCAATGGGCAAAAATCGCCATCATCGACACGATTGCCTGCGCGTTGGCAGGCGCCAACGAAGAAGCGCCGCGCATCGCTGAAAAAGTAGCGCTCACTTACGGCGGCAATGGACCGGCGTTGCTGTGGGGTACTGACCGCCGCATGTCGGCGCTCGACGCGACCCTCATCAACGGCACCGCCGGCCACGCGCTCGACTACGATGATGTCAACAACACGATCGGCGGACATCCTTCCGTACCGATATTGCCAGCGATCGTTGCCCTCGGCGAAATGCTGGGTTCCAGCGGCAAGGATCTGTTGCTCGCGTATATCACCGGCTTTGAAACGCAGGCGCGCATCGGTCGTGCGGTCAACGTCTATCACTATCGCAAGGGCTGGCATCCGACCGCAACACTCGGCATATTCGGCGCAGCAGCGGCGAGCGCGCGACTGCTCCATCTGGACGTGCCAAAAACCGCTACCGCCCTGGCAATCGCGGCATCGTTGTCTTCGGGTATTAAAGCGAATTTCGGCACCATGACCAAGCCGCTGCACGCCGGTCATTGCGGTCGCAACGGCCTTTACGCCGCGCTGATGGCAAAAGAAGGCTTTACCGCCAGCGACGACGCCTTCGAACATCCGCAAGGATTCTTCGAGTTATTCAACGGCGCCGGCAATTATCACGTTGAAAAGATTCTGGAAAACTGGGCGAACCCGCTCGACGTGTTGTCACCGGGCATCGGCCTCAAACAGTATCCGTGCTGCGCCAGCACGCATTCGGCGATTGATGCCACGCTCGTGCTGCGCGAGCGCCACGGCCTCACGCCGGAGAAGGTAAAAAAAATAGAATCGATCACCCACGCACCCGCGCTGGCACACACCAATCGCCCCGATCCGAAAACCGCGCTCGACGCAAAATTCAGCGTGCAATACTGCGTGGCGCGCGCGCTCATGCATGGTAACGTGACATTCGATCATTTCGCCGATAGCGCGCTCATGCAACCCGAACTGCGCTCGCTGCTCGCGCGCGTGGAAGCGCGCGAGCACGATCAGCTTCCCAAAGACATGGGCGATCACTATCAGGGAATAGTGAACATCACCACCGTCGACGGGCAGCAATTTTCCGCGCGCGTGGATCAACCGCTGCGCGGCCCGAAAAATCTCGTGCCGCCGGACAGGCTGGAATCAAAATTCAAGGATTGCGCGGCGCTGGCGCTGCGGGCTGATGCCGTGCCGCGCCTCTACGAACAACTGCGCGCATTCGAATCGCTGGCGACCATTTGCGAGTTGACAGGCTTCATGGCAAGTTCAGCCCTTCAGACAAGCGCAAGCCGTGCCGCGGCGTAACCGCAGCGGCGCCGCGTCTCTTTACAACTTCAGCGGCAACGGCTACCGTTTTCACCATCAACTGAGTGGTGACTAGGGTTCCGGCGGAACGATTTTCCCGCGACCGGGCCGAACGTCACGGAAAGCCGGCGCGCAGCCGGCCTGCACCCCAGGGGCAAAATCCCGAAGGCGGAGACGTTGAGTAGTCAACTCGGCCACTGGAGATTCAAATGTCCACTACTGCACTTGCGCTCGTTGTCATCGGTGCTTTCATTCATGCCTATTGGAATTTGCTGGTCAAACGCGCGACCGGCGGCGTTGCGTTCGTGTGGCTATTTTCGCTGGCCACCGCCGTGCTTTACGCGCCGATTGTTCTGCTGCTGTTGGTTGTCGATCCGCCGCAACACTATGGCGGCATGCAGTGGCTGTTGATCCTGATCAGCGGGGCGGTGCATCTGCTTTATGCCGTGACGCTTAGCTGGGGTTACAAAGTTGCCGATCTTTCGGTGGTGTATCCGGTGGCGCGTGGTACCGGGCCGCTGCTGTCGTGTCTGGTCGCGATCGCACTATTGGGCGAGCGGCCAAGCGCCATTGGGGGGGCGGGCATTGCGCTGATCGTGGCCGGCGTGTTTCTGATCGCGGCCACGGGCGGCGCGTCCGTCAACGACAGCAGGCGCCGGGCGCAAGGCGTTTTTTACGGCGGACTCACTGGTGCGTGTATCGCGGCTTACACCATCAATGATGCCTACGCCGTCAAATTTTTGCTGGTCTCACCCATACTGCTGGATTATTTTGGCAATCTCGTCAGGCTGATTTTTCTGACGCCCACCGTATTGACGGCGCGGGCCGCATTACGCGAACAATGGCGCAAGAACTTTCGTGCGGGATTGATGGTCGGCGCGTTGATGCCATTGTCGTACATCCTTGCGCTGTACGCCATGCAACTCGCGCCCGTGAGTTACGTCGCGCCGGCGCGTGAGTTGTCCATGCTGATCGGCGCGCTGTTTGGCGCCAAATTGCTGCACGAGGGCAACACAGTACAGCGCATCATCGGAACGGTATTGATGATCGCGGGAATCATCGGCCTCGCGCTGGCGTAACCGCGCGGCGGC
>JBEBHE010000457.1:0-2735 GCA_040081205.1 Burkholderiales bacterium
GAGGGGGATTAGGAGCCAGGTTCCTGCAAACGCATAGAGAAGTATTGCCAGAAAAGTCCCGCTCTCTGGCATTGGCACTCCGGTAATCTCCGAAAGCGCAGGAAAGAAACCAAGAAACCGCTCCTCTAGCTTGTGCACAACAAAAAATGCAAGTGTCACGAAGTAAGGGGCGCGTATCGAACGGAATGACGCGTCGGTTGGAACAATAAGCCAAAGAATTAGGCCTCCCAGAAAGCCAAAAGCGAAAAGAAACATCGGCAGTAAGCCAAGGAGGACGTAGCCAAGAATCAGAACGGCCAGCGTAAAAAAAACGGCAGTGATAACGATGGACGCTGACGCAGCAGGTGCGATCTTCATTTCGTATTAATACCGCTCTCAGTTAAGGCAACACGTTACATCAACTTCAAATCAATCTACGATAAATGATGGCGTGCCAATTCCGGTAGGACGGGTACCTTGAATACACCGCTCCAGCATCAAATACTTCGTGAACACTACTGTAAACGAGTCGAGGTATCCGAACCACACGTTCACCAGCACACACACAAAGATGAGGTACTCACACCCGCACGTGCCCGACCTTCATCACCGGTACGAATATTGGGTATACAGTCAGACACGCTGCGGCTGCAACACGATGATCGCCATGCCGGCAATCGTCACCGCGGCACCGATTAAATCCCAGCGCGTCGGTTCCATGCGCTCGACCCACCTCAGCCAGCAGATCGCGACCGCGATGTAAACACCGCCGTAGGCCGCATAAGTACGACCCGCAGCAGATGGATGGAGTGTCAGTAGCCATACAAACGCTATCAGTGACGCCGCAGCCGGCAGCAACAACCACACGGATTTACCCTGCTTGAGCCACAAATACGGCAGGTAACAGCCGACGATTTCGGCCACCGCCGTCAGTAAAAACAAACCGGCAGTTTTTGCCAATTCGATCATTTGCGCTTCCCTCCAGTCGAAGAAAGCGCATCGCCGTGGCAGGCGCATGCCTCACCGTGTGCCGCAGCAACCAGCTCATGCAGGATGCCGCATTCGCCCACCGCATGATGAGCATTGCAACGCTTGCGCAATTCCCCCAACTGCTTCTCCAGTGCACGCATCGATTTCAGCCGTGCTCGAACCTTGAGCAGTTGTTCATCGATCAGATGGTCGATGTCCCCACACTCCGCCGTAGGTCGGGCGGCAAAATCCAGCAACCGCTGAATATCCGCCAAGGGAATTTCCAGCGCGCGGCAATGACGGATAAATGCCAGCCGCTCAAGGTGACTGGTGCCATAAGCACGATAGCCATTGGTTTGGCGCGCAGGCGCTGCCAGCAACCCTTCGCGCTCGTAATACCGGATGGTTTCAACGTCTACACCAGTGGCTGCCGAAAGCTCTCCAATACGCATAACCAACTCCAAATAAGTTATCTCATATTACTCCTTGACCCTGGAGCGGCTACAGAGTTTCAAATAGTCATTCATGTTAAGCAAATAAGGTATTCCAATGGAAAAATCCGAACCAGGTTGTTGCGCTGCGACGC
Organism: Burkholderiales bacterium; assembly: GCA_040081205.1. Classification (GTDB taxonomy): domain Bacteria; phylum Pseudomonadota; class Gammaproteobacteria; order Burkholderiales; family SG8-41; genus UBA5216. Next base: position 1,535 of record JBEBHE010000457.1, read on the forward strand.
CTCCTCCGCCCGCTGCCCTGCCGGATAGCGCTCAACAGGCAAACCGGACAATTTTCCGTATTGAGCAGATGGATTGCCCTACCGAGGAAGCGCTGCTGCGCAAAACTCTCGCAAACATCTCGGGCGTGGGGGCACTTGAGTTCAACCTAATTGATCGCATGCTCAAAGTCGAGCACACACTCGATGACGTAGAGCCGATCACGTCCGCGATCACGGGGCTGGGAATGACTCCTGTGCTCCAGAAGCCGGGTGGTTCGGTACCGGCCAGTCCTGTGGCGACGGCGCCTGCGGTCTCCCGCAAGCAGTGGGTGCTGACAGCTATAGCGGGCATGGCGGCATTCGGATCGGAAGCAGTGGCCTACACCACGGGCAACGAAACGTCGATAGCCGTAGGCGTGCTCGTCATCATCGCGGTACTTGCAGGCGGACTGCACACTCTGAAAAAAGGCTGGATCGCGCTGAAGTCCCTTACCCTAAACATCAATCTGCTGATGACGGTGGCCGTGATCGGCGCGCTGCTGATTGGGGAGTGGCCGGAAGCCGCCGTGGTGATCTGGCTTTTCGGCCTCGCGGAGATGATCGAAGCGATGAGTCTTGACCGCGCGCGCAACGCTATCCGCGGACTGATGGCGCTCGCGCCAGAGACGGCCACGGTGTTGCAAGCCGATGGATCGTGGCTGGAAACGAGCGCGCACGACGTGGCGGTGGGCGCGACGGTGCGCGTAAAGCCCGGCGAGCGGCTGGCGCTCGACGGCGCGGTAGTGACAGGGCAGTCGTGGATCAACCAGGCGCCAATTACCGGAGAGAGCATGCCGGTCGAAAAGCGTGTCGGAGACCCTGTCTTCGCCGGTACCATCAACGAGCGCGGCGCGCTTGAGTTCCGCGTCAGCGCACTCAAGGGCGCCACCATGCTCGACCGCATCGCGCGCGCGGTGCAAGAAGCGCAGGGCCAACGTGCGCCCACGCAGCGCTTCGTCGACCAGTTCGCGCGCGTTTACACGCCGATCGTGTTCGCCATCGCGCTGTTGGTGGCTGTATTACCGCCGCTCGTGTTCGGTGCACTGTGGTTCGATTGGGTCTACAAGGCGTTGGTGCTGCTGGTAATCGCCTGCCCGTGTGCGCTAGTCATATCCACGCCGGTGACCGTGGTGAGTGGACTGACCGCCGCTGCGCGGCGCGGCATACTCGTAAAAGGCGGGGT
>JBEBHE010000458.1:0-2710 GCA_040081205.1 Burkholderiales bacterium
GCACGCGGTCTGAGGTCTATTCTGGAAAACACGCTGCTGAATACCATGTTCGATCTGCCGTCGCTGGAAAATGTCACAAAAGTGGTCGTTGATGAGGGCACGATACTCAGCGACGCCACGCCGCTGCTGATTTACTCGGATCCTCCGAAGGTGGCGTCGGGATCAGCAGTTTAGATAAGTATTTGTTTTTAAATAATATATTATGGGGTTGAATGCCAGCCTTAACACCCCATATTTAACGTATGCCAGTAGTAGATCAATACGGGCGCAGTAACTAAGAAAGGTGCTACACCATGACTGAACCGACGACGCCCACTCCCCCCTCGCAAACCGCGCAGCAACCGCTGACACCGCTACAGATGCCGCTGCTGCCGTTGCGCGATGTTGTGGTGTTTCCGCACATGGTGATACCGCTGTTTGTCGGGCGGCCCAAGTCCATCAAAGCGCTTGAAGCGGCGATGGAAACCGGCAAAAGCGTCATGCTGGTGGCGCAGCGCTCGGCCGCGAAAGACGAGCCGGGCCCGGAAGACCTGTACGCGATCGGTGCCATTGCTACCATCCTGCAAATGCTAAAGCTGCCCGACGGTACGGTGAAGGTGCTGGTTGAAGGCGGCCAACGCGCGCGTATCGGTGAAGTGACGGATGTTAAAACGCACTTCATGACCACCGTGACGCCTATCGCTATTCCTGTCGATCAGGATCGCGAAGTCGAAGCGATGCGCCGTACCATGGTGCAGCAGTTTGATCAGTACGTGAAGCTCAACAAGAAAATCCCGCCAGAAATTTTGACTTCGATCGCCGGTATTGATGAAGCCAGCCGGCTGGCGGACCAGATTGCCGCGCACCTGCCGTTGAAGCTCGAGCAGAAGCAGGAAGTGCTGGAAATGTTTGATGTCAAACAGCGGTTGGATCACTTGCTGAAAGTGGTGGATGGCGAGCTCGATATACTGCAAGTCGAGAAGCGCATCCGCGGCCGCGTGAAGCGCCAGATGGAAAAAAGCCAGCGCGAGTATTACCTGAACGAACAGGTAAAAGCGATCCAGAAGGAATTGGGCGAAGGCGAAGAGGGTGCCGATCACGATGAGATGGGTAAACGCATCAAAGCGGCGCGTATGCCCAAAGATGCACGCAAAAAAGCCGATGCCGAATTAAAAAAATTAAAGCTGATGTCGCCGATGTCGGCTGAAGCGACGGTGGTGCGCAACTATATCGATGCGCTAACCTCGTTGCCGTGGCGCAAGAAGAGCAAAATCAGCACTGACCTTACTGCCGCCGAAAAAGTACTCGACGAAGATCACGACGGCCTGGAAAAGGTCAAGGAGCGCATCATTGAATATCTCGCGGTGCAGCAACGCGTCGATAAGGTGAAAGCGCCAATTTTGTGCTTGGTGGGTGCGCCTGGCGTCGGCAAGACATCGCTCGGCCAATCGATTGCGCGCGCAACGAACCGCAAGTTCGTGCGCATGGCGCTGGGCGGTGTACGTGATGAGGCGGAAATTCGCGGGCACCGGCGTACGTATATCGGCTCCATGCCCGGTAAGATTCTCCAAAACATGTCCAAGGTGGGCGTTCGTAATCCATTGTTTTTATTGGACGAAGTTGACAAGCTGGGACAGGATTTCCGTGGCGATCCGTCAAGCGCGCTACTGGAAGTACTCGACCCGGAACAGAATCACACGTTTGTCGATCATTACGTCGAGGTCGAATACGACTTGTCGGACGTGATGTTCGTTGCAACTGCCAACACGCTAAACATTCCCCCGGCGCTGCTTGACCGCATGGAAGTGATCCGTCTGTCGGGCTACACTGAAGACGAAAAAGTCAAAATCGCGCAGAATCATTTGCTGGCGAAGCTGGTGAAGAACCATGGCCTGAAAGCCGAAGAAATTGCGGTGTCTGAAAGCGCCATTCGTGACATCGTTCGTTACTACACGCGCGAAGCGGGTGTGCGTGCGCTGGAACGCGAATTGTCGAAGATCTGTCGCAAGGTGGTAAAGGAGTTGGTCAAGGCCGGCGCGACGGGTGATAAGGGGCGCAAGATCACTATATCCGCGCGCAACCTCGACAAGTATTGCGGCGTACGCCGTTATAGTTTCGGCATGGCCGAAAAGAAAAACCAGGTTGGTCAGGTCAATGGATTGGCGTGGACGGAAGTGGGTGGCGAGCTGCTTTCCATCGAGGCGATCATGATGCCGGGCAAAGGTAAGATGACCACCACCGGCAAACTTGGCGAAGTGATGCAGGAATCGGTGCAAGCGGCGCTGTCAGTCGTGCGTAGCCGTTCGCAGCGTCTGGGCATCAATCCCGACTTCTATCAAAAGAGCGACATCCACATTCACTTGCCGGAAGGGGCGACGCCGAAAGATGGCCCGAGCGCTGGCGTCGGTATTTGCACCGCAATGGTGTCCATGCTGACCGGCATACCGGTGCGCGCCGACGTGGCGATGACGGGTGAGATCACGCTGCGCGGCGAAGTACTGCCGATCGGTGGATTGAAAGAAAAACTGCTGGCCGCGCATCGCGGCGGTATCAAGATGGTGCTGATCCCCGAGGAAAACGTGAAAGACCTCGTGGAGATTCCGGACAACATCAAGAACCGGCTAGACATACAGCCGATAAAGTGGATCGATACCGCGCTTGAACTTGCACTGGAGCGCAAGCCGCAGCCGCTACCGGAGCAGCCGGCTGCTGCTGCGCCTACACCGCCTCC
>JBEBHE010000157.1:0-10204 GCA_040081205.1 Burkholderiales bacterium
GGATTCACGCAGTTTGCGCGCCATCTGGTTGAATTGCCCGGCCAGGGCTTCCATTTCGTCGCCGGTATGGACTTCGACGCGTTCTTCGAGATGCCCCTCTCCTATGCGCCGGGCGCCGTTCTCCAGCATCCGGATGGGGGCCGTCATACGCTGCGCCAGAACACGGCTCACCACCACCGCCAACACCAATCCAGCCAACAGCAGAACAGCAGTGCGGGCGAGCGATTTGAACATCGGCGCGAATGCCTCGCTGACCGATTGTTCAACGATCACATGCCAACCCGGAGGATCGACGGGCGCATGCGCGGCAATGGCCCACTGCCCATTTTCAGCGCGTGCAATGACGGTCGCCTGCACCGCCGAAGGTGCGTCGACGGATTTCAGTGCGGCGGCAACCTGCGGCTGATCCGCCACGCTGCTCATGCGCAGCGCCTTGCTCGCATCGGGATGCACGATGAGACGCCCACCCCCATCGACAATGTAGGCCCTGCCGGTCTCTCCAACCCGTATTCCGGCAACCACATCCGAGACAAATTTGAGGTTTAGCTCCGCGATCACCACGCCATCGTCGGGTCTTTTTCCCGACGCCGCTAATTCGAGATAAGGCTCGGACTGGCGGCGAAAATGTATATCGCCGAACCAGGAATTGCCCTTTCGAGCCGCGATCACGGCGGGATCGCGCGAACGGTCAATATTGCTGCCGACGGTGTCTCGTCCTAGACGCGATACCCGCACGCGCTCGCGGCCTTCTGCATCTATCCACGCCGCCTCGCCAATCGCTGGTGCTATGCGCAGCAACCGGATCAGTTCGATATGGCGCGCTGCACTATCCGGTGGGCCGCCGGTGTGTCCGGAGATCGATGCGCCCTGCAACTGAAGCCGCACCATCTGGATAAATTGCCCAATGCGGGCCGCCGCCGCTCGCGCTTTTTCGCGTTGCAACTCGTCCATCAGCGAGCGCGTATCCTGGTACGAAAAGTAGACACTGATACTGCCACTGAATATTAATGCCAGACTGAGCAGCAGCGCGAGGGCGCGCGCGTAGCGGCGAAAGAGACCACCCGGCGCACCGCCGGCATCTAGCGACGGTGACGAATTCTGTTTCAATTGCCGTTCCGGTGTTTCAGACATCGAATTGTCGATGATCTATTACTGAATAATTTCAGTCACGGGCGTCCGTTACTCGATTACTCTGTCAGCTCTCAATATGACGGACTGCGGCACCGTGATACCCAAGGCACGCGCGGCTTTGAGATTGATTATGAACTCAATGTGCAAGGGCAACTCAACGGGCAGTTCTTCCGGTTTGGCACCCCTAAGAATTTTGTCTACATACGTAGCAAGGCGCCGGAAAGTTTCACGCAGATTAGCGCCATAGGAAAGCAGATTGCCTTCGTCAGCAAACGGTGCCCAGCCGGAAACCGCAGGAATACGGCTGCGGACTGACCACGCGGCGATGCGCGCACTATTAGTGATAATGGTGGTAATCGGGAACATCACCGCTGCCTCGCTACGAGACTTCTCGACGCCGGCCAGCGCATTATCCAGCTGCGCAGCGCTGCTGACTTCAAAGTATTCGATCTCCAAGCCCATCGCTGCGGCAGCTGCCTCCGACGCGCGTCGTTCGGCCTGATCACCGGGGTGCTGAGAATTCGCAAGGATCGCGACTCGCTTTACAACCGGCATCACCGCTTTTAGCATTTCAATTCTCTTGGCAACAAGCTCCATCGCCAGAAAAGACATTCCCGTCAAATTTCCGCCGGGCCGGGCAAAACTCTGTGCAAATCCGGCCTGAACGGGATCGCCACTGAATCCAAATACCACCGGGATGTCCTTGGTGAGCCGGCGCACTGCATAAGCGGTCGGCCCCAGTGCCACGATGACATGTGGTTTTGTTGCAATTAGTTCGGCAACGAGTGCATCTACTCGCGCGGCCGAGTTATCGCCCGCGCGCGCATCAAGGATGAGGTTCTTGCCCTCGATATAACCGAGATCCCGTAGCCCTAGCCGCAATGCGTCAAGGAAAAGCGCGTTGTTGCTCGCCGTGCTGGGCGCAATCCACCCAACCTTGAAAGGTGTTTGTTGCGCCATAGCGGGAAACGCCATAGCAACCGCTACCGTGCTGGTGATCGTTAGAAATTTGCGGCGACTATGCATGCGAATACCTTGTTGAGCACACATTATGCGCGCTTGTTGGGCATCAATTCTGCGCCAACAATAGTTTTATCATCCCCAGTAGGTTCACAGGGATCGAGCACCTCAAATTTGTGAACCAGCCTAAAAATACAAGGCAAAACTTCACACTCGCAATCCAAATCCGTATGCCGCAATTCTTTGTCCTGATGTATGTGAAATTAATGCTTGCCATAGGGCTTGGTGTGCCGTGAGAATGCTAGGCATCGCTATGGGGAATTGCAGTCGTTCGTTAGTGAATTCTAAATGATTTGCAACAGAATCAACTGGGTACGCGCTAGAAGGTGGGTTACGAGCCAATTGGTTCCGTCAGGGATCATGCGGCGAATTTCCCACGCTAGTCCCTAACATTGGAGAGCAAACACTGATGGTTCCAGAAGTTGGCCAGTTTTCTCTAGTGCTGGCATTGTTGATTGCGCTTGCGCAGGCTGTGCTGCCACTGGTGGGCGCCGCCAACGGCAATCGCGTGTGGATTGGCGTGGCAAGGCCGGCGGCGCAGGCGCAGTTTCTGTTCGTTGTTTTAGCGTTTGGTTGCTTAACCTACGCTTTTGTCACAAATGATTTTTCGGTGATGTATGTAGCCAGCAATTCCAATAGCGCGCTGCCACTTCAATATCGCATTGCCGGTGTCTGGGGAGGGCACGAAGGATCGCTTTTGCTGTGGACTTTGATTCTCGGCGTATGGACGGTAGCCGTGACGCTTTTCAGCCGCCAACTTCCCGATGACATGGTAGCGCGCGTGCTTGGTGTGATGGGACTGGTGAGTGTAGGGTTTCTCACCTTCATGTTATTCACGTCCAACCCATTTGACAGACTGTTCCCTACTCCGTCCGATGGCCGTGATCTAAATCCGTTGCTGCAGGACCCTGGCATGGTATTGCATCCGCCGATGCTTTACATGGGTTATGTTGGTTTTTCAGTTGCTTACGCATTTGCTATTGCTGCACTTTTGTCTGGGCGGCTGGACGCGACGTGGGCACGCTGGTCACGGCCATGGACCACCGTGGCATGGATGTTTCTAACCATTGGCATCGCGCTTGGCAGCGGCTGGGCTTACTACGAGCTGGGCTGGGGCGGGTGGTGGTTCTGGGACCCGGTAGAAAATGCATCCTTTATGCCTTGGCTGGTGGGAACCGCTTTGATTCACTCGCTGGCGGTAACGGAAAAGCGCGGCAGTTTTCGTAGTTGGACTGTGCTGCTTGCGATATTTGCATTTGCGCTGAGTTTGCTCGGAACATTCCTTGTGCGATCAGGGGTATTGACTTCCGTGCATGCCTTTGCCACGGACCCCAAGCGCGGAATATTTATCCTGGCTTTTTTTACACTGGTTGTTGGGGGCTCACTTCTCTTGTTTGCGTGGCGCACGGCGCGCATTGGGTTGGGCGGTAGTTTCGATCCGGTATCGCGAGAGTCTCTGCTATTGACGAACAATGTTGTACTGGTGGCCGCAGCAGGTTCGGTGCTACTGGGGACGCTTTACCCGCTGTTTATGGACGCACTGGATCTGGGAAAAATTTCTGTGGGGCCGCCTTATTTTGAGGCAGTGTTTGTGCCGCTGATGGCACCTGCCCTATTCCTGATGGGTGTTGGACCACTCGCGCGCTGGAAAAAGGCTAGCGTGCCGGAACTCGCGGCGCGACTGCGTTGGGCGCTAGTGGTGAGCGTTGTCTCCGGATTGACATTGCCATTTGCGGCGGGCCATTGGAGCGCAATGGTCGCTTTCGGGCTTGCGATGGCGGCGTGGATTATTGCTTCTGGCGCGACCAATCTATTAGAGCGCGTCAATAATGCCAACGGCGGAGCCGATGTCTGGAGGCGCCTTGTCAATACGCCGCGGGCGTACTACGGAATGATGCTCGCGCATCTGGGTGTGGCGGTATTTGTCATAGGCGTCACCATGGTCAAGGGTTATGAAAGTGAAAAGGACCTGCGTATGGCCGTGGGTGATTCGGTAGAATTAGGAGGATACGTTTTTCGCCTAGAAAGTGTTAACGACGCCCCCGGTCCCAACTACATAGCAGCTCGCGCGAAGATGGTAGTTACCCGGATGGGGAGTCAGGTGGCGACCATGTACCCCGAGAAGCGCCTATATACCGTGCAAAATTCGCCAATGACAGAAGCCGCAATCTCGCCGGGATTGACGCGTGACCTCTATGTGTCTCTGGGTGATGCGCTGGATGCGTCAACTTGGCTGGTGCGCGTGCATATCAAGCCATTTATTGATTGGATCTGGGTCGGGTGTTTGGTGATGGCGCTGGGAGGATTGCTTGCCGTTACAGACCGCCGCTACCGCATAGCGCGCCGGAGCAGCATTGCACCCTTGGGATCCACGGCGGCAGTGGGTGTTGTGCGCTAGTGGTCACCTTAGCCTTCAAATCATGATCTCGCCGAACTGCTTTGAGTCATGAAGTTATTTGCATATAACCTTTTTGTACTTTTGATAGTGGCAAGTAGTTTCAGCGCGGTCGCGGGAGAAGCTGCGAATGCTGCGCCGACCGCGTTGCTGGAAAAACGAGTGATGTCTCTGGCCAATGAATTACGTTGTTTAGTTTGCCAGAATCAGACGATTGCCGACTCCAATTCGGGACTTGCTGTCGATCTTAAGAACCAAATTCGGGAAAAACTTCAAGCAGGTGAATCCGAGAAAGATATCGTGGATTATATGGTCACGCGGTACGGCGATTTTGTGCGGTATAAGCCCCCATTTAAAACAGCCACACTGCTTCTCTGGTTGGGCCCGTTACTTCTCTTGTTGGGCGGGTTTTGGATGCTTTTCCGGAGACTGAGGCATCACGGAGTTGCACCGCCGTCCCAAATTTCGCCTGCCGACCATACACGGGCGCAGAAACTGCTCGAAGAGAGTGATCACAAATGACAATTTTTGTTGTCATATGCATAGCGTTATCTATCCTCGCCGTTTTTTTGCTGGTGCTGCCGCTGTTCACGCTACGACCAGAAAGCCGGATGGCGTCGAATGCGACGAATGTTTTAATATACCGGGATCAGTTCAAGGAGCTGGACGCGGATCTTCGTATTGGCACGTTGACCGAAGAGCAGTTCGAAAAAGCGCGTAGCGAACTCGAAGTGCGCATGCTGGAGGATACGGACAACGTTAGCACGCCAGCGGCGTTGCCGCACAACGGACGCTACGCGGCTTATATGTTGATGATCGGATTGCCGGTGTGCGCGGTGGCGCTGTATGCGATAGTGGGCACCCCAGGCGCGTTTTTGACGCAACCGGTCACTGAAAGTGCCTCGCCGCATGGGACGGATGCGATGCAGATGGAAGCAATCGTTTCCCGTTTGGCGGCCCGGCTGAAGGAGGATCCGACAAACGGCGAAGGCTGGATGATGCTCGGACGTTCAAACGGCTCTCTTGGTCGTTTTGGCGAGGCGGCTGCAGCCTACAAGAATGCTGTCGCTCATTCTGCGCCCGATGCGCAGTTGCTGGCGGACTATGCCGATGCTCTGGCCATGGCACAAGGGCGGCAATTGTCCGGAGAGCCTGAAAAACTGATAGCCCGCGCTTTGGAAATTGATGGCAAGAACAAGAAGGCGTTGGCCTTGGCGGGCACGGCTGCTTTTGAAAGGCGGGACTATGCTGGTGCCGTTGGTTACTGGAGCCGCATGCGTGATTTGGTGCCAAGCGGTTCTGACGACGAGGTGCGCGCAATTGACGCAAATATCGCGGAGGCGCGAGCGTTGGGTGGTCAGGGCAGCGCGCGCGTACAGCCGCCTGAAATGGCAAAGCAGGAAATGAAGGCCGCTTCCCAATCTGCTTCGGTGAGCGGAATCGTGACGCTTGCGACGGAATTGGCTGTCAAGGTGTCGCCCACGGACACGGTTTTTATATTCGCGCGTGCCGCCAGCGGCCCACCAATGCCGCTGGCGGTGCTGCGCAAACAGGTGCGTGACTTGCCTTTAGCATTTAAACTTGACGACTCGCTGGCCATGACGCCCGCAATGAAACTATCCGATTTTCCTAAGGTCGTTTTGGGCGCACGCATTTCAAAATCTGCGAACGCCACGCCTCAGCCGGGCGATTTTCAGGGCGTTACTGACGCAGTGCGTAACGATGCGAAAAACCTTATGGTGGTGATTAACACGGAAGTCCGCTGAACATCCCGTTGGTGTTATGGCTACTTGGCGGTTTTGATGCGACTCATCGTTGACACGCCTGGCCCCGATTTTCCTGACATTCGGGCGCGCGCTTCTGTGATGCCGGCATCTGCTTCTTTTGCTTCCATGGAATCGGACGCCGCAGCCGCCTTCATCCGCTGCCAGTAGATCGTGGCCTGCGCGTAATCTTCACGCGCATAAGCGGCTTTGCCTGCTAACGACAATGCTTTGGAGTGCTTTGGGCCTGCTGCGAGGGCGCGTGTGATCAAGTCTAAGGTTACCTTGTCCCATTGTCCTCCCTGCGCGGATACCCGCGCGTCGGCCCAATCCGCAAGCAACGCAGCGTCGGGTGGCAGGATTTTTGCGGCTTGCGTAAATGCTTCTTCCGCCTCGCGATATTGGCGCATTTCCAAGTATGCACGGGCAAGTAGTGTCCAACCCGGACCGTCGCCTGGTTCCCGTTTGAGACGCTCTGCCAGCCGTTTCGTCATTTGCTCCATATCGCCGCCCGGCCGAGGGGCCATGGCGTTCGTGGCGTTTTCCGCAGGAAGCGCTGTTGCTGGAATCGTGGTTGTTGCTTTCGGCAGGGGGCCATCCTGCGCCGGTGGATTCGTCGCTGCGTAGAATCCTGCCGCAATTACACTCACCATGATTGGTGGTATCACGAAGATAAATTTACTTCTTGCATGCCATCCCTCGCTGGTCAGTGACGCATGGAGCGCCGTCTGGCGCTGTTCAAATTCTTCCGTACCTAGTTTTCCCGCCGCGCGTAGGTGCACTAGTTCGCGAAGCGCGCGCGTCGCTTCCTGATCGACCTTGGTTGCGGCAATACCGAATAGATAAGCGGTGACCGCGATCGCAACAAAACCGGCCGCAGCAAGTAAAAAAGTAGTCACATATATCTCCCAATTAAACTTCCGGCACGCATAAACACGCTTAGCCTGGACACACATCGGACAGGATGCTATTGAAAATCCCATCGATAGCCGCCAAACATGTAGTAACGGCGGCTGTTTGTCTCACGGAGTGGCCCCGATTCTGAAAACTTCTCCAGACCAGCCTCTACTTCGAAAGACACCTTGCTCCGCCAGCGATAGGCAACTTTTAAAGTAGGCGAAATACGCGTTTGCCGTTGATCCTGATTGTCGGACTGCGTGTATAAGCGCATTGTTGCGTCCAGTCGCCATGCTGCGTAGGGAACGCCATACGACAAGCTATACGATTGACCGGTGAATGTTGGTGCCACGATCATGCTGATATTTGTTACCGTCGAATCGTTGTTAACGAAGATGCCGTTACCGAGTGCTTGGCCTGAGAACACGTGGCTGGTGCCGCTGCCGGGTGCGGCCGGCAGAATGCCGCTTTCTCCCGTTCCGCTGATATTGGCGTTGCGATAGTCGGCGCCTAGTTGCCAACGTGGCGTGATGGGATGTGTAAATCCGACCGAATACAAATACGAATTTGCGGTCAGGATGGTCGCCTGTCGGCGCAACTCGTCTACTCCGAGCGAATTGACCGACGATAACAGTAATGTCCGAAAGTCCGTTGTCGGCGCAAACGGATCCAAAGATATTTGTCCGGGAAGCGCCGTGATAAGGCTAAGGGGCGGCGTTTTTCTGATGTCAATATTGGCGAAGTAGTTGGTGCCGGCGTCGGTGCGCAGATTGGCCTGCGCCATGCCGACATTCATTCTGCCGAAATCGATGTCATATTCGAGCGTACCAAAAACGGTTAGATAGGGGTCGAAATAGCGAATTTCGGTACCGACGGCACGCCGGTCTCGAAAGCCTTCCAGGGTTTGTTCAATAAAATATACGTTACCTCCGGGCTTACCTATCTGCGCCGTATAGTCCAAGTTAAATCCGTACATCTTGCGCGAGAATGGACTGTTAAATTCAACCGGTTCACCGACAACACCATTTACACGCCACTCCGGGGCCAGATTGTAGCCTAAGGACAAGCCGTCAAATCGTCCCGGAACACCGGAACCTGTCCCCAGTTGGCGGCCAGCACGAACAAAGTATCCATATTCCTTATGTGTTTGTTCGACGTAAGCGGCATTTACTCGATTGTATGAGCGTGTGCTATCAAGATAATTCCTGTTGTCGGTATCGCGAAATACGAAACGTGTATCGGATATTGCATCGCGCCGGCGTGCCTGAATATCTAGATTTGTGATCAGCGATCGCTGGTCGGTCAGCGACAAGGTGTCGCGATTGAAAACCAGTTGCGCTGGTGCTGGTGGTGTGATCGTTTCGATCTGGGTCTTGCCGGTGTAGAGGTACTGTGAAACGCCGCCGAATATAGTCCATGGTGCGCTGCCGCCGCTACTAGGCTTCAGCCCAAGATTGGCCGAGGTCTGACCCAGTGTTTGCCTTACGGCTGCCAGCCGTTCCTTGACGCGAGGGACATGACTGCCATTCGGATAAGTTTTCAGGTACTGCTCATATTCTGCCCTGGCTTTGTTTAGTTCTCCGCTGTACTCGCGCGCCTGACCCATAAGCGCCTGCGCCATTTCAGTTTGCTTGTTTGGTGGCAGACTAAGGATTTGATTCAATCGTTCGGCGGCAACGACCCCTCGCTGCGCGTCGATAGCTTGTTGTGCATTGGCCATTAACGCTGCCGCCCGGCCTTCAACGTCATCTCTTGATAGTGTAGGGGCAGGTGTGCTCTCGGTCGAAGCAATCGGTTTTGGCGCAGTCGTCGGTGCTGACTGTTGCTGCACGGGGGGGGGCATCTCCTTGATGGAAGATGGGCTGGGGGCCGTTGCGAAGGCTGGTGGTGATAACGCGGTTTCCGGCACCTTAGTTGGCTTGGGTGTAGGCGCCACCTTCGACTGTAGTGCCCAATCCTTTGCACCTGGCAAAGCGGGTACAGTTATTACGATGCTTCGTCCGTCGGCACCACCGCGTACTGAATACTTCGTTGGCTGGTCAAAATCGATGACAAGTGAGTTTTCTGTTCCTGGGTAAGTGACAGTAAAGCGGGGCGCCATATCCGTTTCGGGTAATCGCAATGTGGTCGGGGTGCCCGCTGTGCTTTCGGATATACCCGTAAATCGGGCATATACGCGTAGCGTTCTTCCGAAGTCTAGAGGCAGGTGTCGGAGGTATTGGACGGGCGCTATAAATCGGATATTGATTTCGACATTCTGTCCACGACGCTCGATGTCTACAACGTCGAGCACATCGCCACGCGCGAAGTTTGCAGCCGTTGAAATGACCAGTGCGAAGATGCAACGCTTCAGGGCGCGTAAAGGATGGGCTAGCAACGTCTACTTTCCAGAAATCGCGCTGACGAGCAGGTGGATACTCCGGCCATCTGGCCCAGGGCTAACGCTGAAACGGACCATCTGGTCAAAATTCACGAGAACCGAGTTGCCCGACTCGGGAAAACTGACGGAAGTTTGTGGCAGGAAATCCTTCTTGGGTAAGCGCATAGTCTGTGGAATCAGGTCGCTGGGCTGCAGCGCGCTACCCGTTAGTTGTACGTAGATGCGGACGGAACTACCTACATCGCGCGGCGCATGGCGCAAATACTGCACCTGCATGGCAAAACGGATAACAACTTCCGCTTCGCTACTACCACGTTTCTGCGCATCGATACTGTCTATAACTTGGGCGCAGCTCATTGTCGGAAAAGCAATTCCGGAAAATACTGGAATGCAAAAAAATAGCAATAAAAACAAAATCTTATGGTATTTATTCAGCGGATTGCAGGAGCGATTCCACCCGGTGTGGAACAGTGACTTTTTTCCTGTTTCGGCTGAGAGAATCAAGGTATGGTGTGGTGAAAAAGACTGGCCATGGACACATAAGAAAACAACGTTAGTCATTCCGCAAGCCAAGCACTATCCCAACTCAATAATATTATTTCCTTTATGGTTATAGTA
>JBEBHE010000158.1:0-10199 GCA_040081205.1 Burkholderiales bacterium
GTTGCCGTTGGGTGCTATCGCACAGAACCTCGCCACCACGCTGCTGCGTGCGCCGAAGCAGGCGCTGATCATCGGCAACAGCAGTTATAAACGCGCGCCGCTTTTGAACCCCGGCAACGATGCCAAGGGAATGGCGGAGGCGCTCAAGGCCACTGGCTTCGATGTCGCGCTCGGCATGGATCTCGGTCAGGCGGCAATGAGCGAATTGATCCAGTCGTATGTTGAACGTCTGGCGAAGACTAAAGCGATTGGCCTTTTCTACTTTGCCGGGCACGGCACGCAACTCGCGTGGCGCAATTACATCGTGCCGCTGGATGCCGATATCGCGAATGTCGAGGCTATTAAGGAACGCTGCATCGACATCAACACGCTGATCGCGGGCATCCGCAAAGCGGGCAACCCGATGAACGTGATTATTCTGGATGCCTGTCGTGACAGTCCTTTCGGCAGTCAGGTGCAGCTTGACCAGAAAGGACTCTCGCAACTCGACGCACCGCCGGGAACGTTTCTGGCGTATGCCACATCCCCCGGCAACACCGCCATCGACGGCGAAGGCGCGAACGGGCTTTATACCGAGCATCTGCTGCGCGAGATCAAGGTGCCGGAAGCCAAGATCGAAGACGTGTTCAAGCGCGTGCGTTTGAGCGTGCGAAGGGGTTCCAAGGGTTTGCAGATTCCTTGGGAGAGCACGTCGCTCGAAGAAGATTTCTGGTTTGTGCCGCCCAAGGCGCTGAAAAAATTGGCGGAAGCGGAAATCGAGCGCGAGTTTCAGGTTGAGCTTGGTCTATGGGAGAAAATAAAAACGGCAACCCAGCCTGATCCGCTCGAAGACTATCTGCGGCGTTACCCCGGCGGACACTTTTCCGAGCTGGCGCAATTACGGCTCGATCAAGTGCTTGCACGGCAGGGGGAAAAGAAAATTCAGGTTATCTCGCCCGCTGAAAACCCCTATAGCAAGGGTACCGCGGTCGCCAATACCAACCGCAAGGTGGGTGATAGCTACACCTACCGTGAGCTCGACCTTTATACCAAAATCGTGAATCGAACCTATACCAGAACCATTGCCGAGATTACCGACACCGAAGTAATCTACAAGGGTGGCGGGTCTACCGATCTACTGGGAAATTCTCTTCGTACCAGCTTTGGCGCGCCCATGCTCGGCATGCAAATCTGGGGTGTGGACTATGCGGTTGGCAAACGCTGGACGTCGCGTCACAAGACTCTTAGTCGAGGCGGCGTCCCGGTCCAGGTAGAACTCGAAGTGCGCGTCGTGGCACGAGAAAAAATCACCGTTCCCGCAGGCACGTTCAACGCGTTCGTGGTGGAGGCGAATGGTTACGCTATAGGCTCCGGAGTCAACACTCGAAGCGAGAACAAGCGCTGGATCGCGCCAGATCAGGTTCGATCTGAGCTTGCGTTCGAACTATTTGAGCGCTCTCGGGAGGGACGCGTGGTGGCGTCAGAGCGCCGGGAACTGGTGTCATTCCGGCAGTCGTGATCAATGGACAGGTTAGTTGCCCGATGAGTGATTACATGCCAAACGGCATATTGAGATCAATGTTTCTTATTGAAAATTTTGTGGGCTAACAATTTCATGCGTACCCAACTCATCACCATTCAAACCGACGACATTCCCATCGACGGTGCTTTCCACGAACCGGATGACGGCAAGCCCAAAGGCGCGGCGCTATATTTCCACGGCAACACCATGAATTTCTACACCGGCGGTGCGCGCTTTCTGCCGCCGGTGCTGACGAAGATGGGACTTGCCGTGCTCGCATTCAATCGCCGCGGCCACGACATTCTCACCACGCGGATGAGCCGCGCGGCGGAAGGCGGTGCGTTCCAGACCACGGCACAGGCGATTGCCGACAATCGATACGCGGCGCAGTGGCTGGCCGCTCGCGGATTTCCCAATCCGGTCATCATGGGCCACAGCAACGGCGGTATGCTGTCCACGCGCCACGTGGTCGATCATCCCCATACGCCTGCGCTGGTGCTGCTGTCGGCGGGACGCGGCAGCGCGCGGCAGGATACGTCGGGCGGCACCGAGAATCTTTTCGCGGCAGGCAAGCTCGATGTATTGACGCAGCAGGCGCGCGATATGGTCGCTGCGGGCCGCGGGCGCGATCTGATGTTCATGCCCGGCTGGTGGTACGTGATCAGTGCGGAAAGTTTTCTCGATCGCATCGTGTCCGTGCCCGATACCATTGCACTCGCGCCGCAAATAAAATGCCCGGTGCTGGCGATACGCGGCGACAAGGAAGATCGCGACCGTTATCCCGCCGAAGAATTTCAGGCCGCCTGCGGCGGACCGTGCGAGGTGAATATCGTGAAAGATTGCGATCACTTCTACAATGATCGCGAAGCGCATGTGGCGGGTATCGTTGCGTCGTGGCTCGCAAAAACGCTGAAACTATAAAATGTGTCAAAACAAATACTTACATATATATAGCGGAGGGGTGTTTGTGATGATGGCTGCCGCAGGGTTCACGCCCGCGCAGGCTGCCTACCCCGATCGCCCGATCCGCATGATTGTGCCGTCAACGCCTGGCGGTGGTACCGATTTGGCCGCGCGCATTGTTGCACCTAAATTGTCCGAGTTTCTGGGACAGCAGATCGTGATGGACAATCGTGGCGGCGCCAGCGGCAACATCGGTGCCGAACTCGGCGCGCGCGCCGCGCCCGACGGTTATACCTTGATTGCGGCCATTGCATCGCTCACCAGCAATGCGTCGCTGATGAAAAAGGTACCGTTCGATATCGAGCGCGATTTTGCGCCGATTGCGATGACGGTGGTCGTGCCCAGCCTGCTGGTGTCGAATCCGTCGCTGCCAGCGCATAACGTCAAGGAATTGATTGCGCACATCAAAGCGCGTCCCGGGCAGGTGCAATTCGCTTCGGCGGGGGTGGGCAGCATGCCGCACCTGATGTTGGAGTTTTTTGTCAGCAGCGCAGGACTAAAAATGATCCACGTGCCGTACAAAGGCGCCGGCCTCGCACTGGTGGATATTATCGCGGGCCACGTGCCGTTGATGGCGGCGAACGTGCTGTCGAGCCTGCCGCAGGTGAAAGCGGGCAAGCTGCGCGCTTACGGTGTCACCAGTGCCAAACGTGCTCCCGCTGTACCGGATATTCCTACCATCGCCGAAGCCGGCTTGCCCGGCTACGAAGCCGTAACATGGTTTGGCGTGCTCGCCCCCGCCGGTACGCCGCGAGCCATCGTCACGCAATTGCATAGCAACGTGGTGCGCGCGGTGAATGATCCGTCGATACGCAAACGTTTTATTGACGATGGCGCCGACCCATCACCCAGCGCGTCGCCCGAGGCATTCGCAGCGTTAATTCGCAGCGAAGTGCGCAAGTGGGCGAAAGTGATCAAGGATGCCGGCATACAACCGGAGTAATCCCGCGGGGTGAATTAAGTGCCCTGGATCGCAACACTGTCGCTGCGCACACGCCACGTGCGCACTGTGGACATCACCAGAAAATCCAGGACGCAATAAAACACCCCGGCCGCCAGCGGCGGGTTGGTGGTGGTAAGGCCGAGCCACGGCACATCGATCGCCCAAGCCCAATTGCCCAGCCAGGTGCCGTAAATCTCCATCGCCAGCGATAGCACAAACATCACCGCGTAAAGTTTGCGTGCGTGACTAAAAATCATGCAGAGTATGAGTATTGCAAACAACAACAAGCCGAAGGTATCGATACCGATCACGGCCAGCAGCAGCACGAACGGTGTCGCGGCCAGTGGCACAAACCAGGTAATCCAGTCGCGCAGGCGTTTCGCGATAATGAGGCCGAGCATGAGCAGCAAGGCGTGTCCCGGCGGCACGAACGCCGGAATGTTGTAGAGGCGGTAATCGTACAAGCCCCACACCAGTGACAGAAAGCACTCGCCCAGCGTGGCATACACCACGCAGGCGATCAGCGTGATCTGTTCCTCGCGTCCGGCCTGATGAACCCAGTGCAACAGCAAAATCCACAGCCCGACGCTGGTCAGATTTTGCCCCCAGAACGGCACGAACTGGTCGAAAGCAAGGCCGAGCACAATCACGGCGCAGATGAGTGCTGCGCGCGTGTTGTCGCGAGAGGCGTTGGGGTCGCGGGTTTCGGTGAGCATGACAGGGTGCGATAATAGCAAAGCCGCCGGGCACAGTCCCGGCCAGTCAATCTCTCCAAAAAATTTCAAACCGAACGGAGCTACCATGAAAACCTGCTGGATCAAATCTGACGACAAATCCGCCGAACTCGAATACAAGGAATTGCCGATTCCTGAACCCAAGGCAGGCGAGGTTGTGATCAAAAATTACGGCTCTTCGCTGAATCGCGGCGAACTTATCGTCGGCAGCGTGGTTCATGGCGGCCCATTGAAACTTGGCGGTGGCGACGGCGCCGGTGTGGTGCATGCAGTGGGTGCGGGCGTGAGTCAGTTCAAGGTGGGCGATAAGGTTTTCGGCCGCGTGATGGGTGGCTGGGCCGAATATTGCGCCGCGCGCGCCGAGCAATTGATGCCGATGCCAGAGAAACTGACGTGGGAGCAGGCGGCCTCGGTGGGCGTAGCGTTTCTCACCGCTTATGAATTGATTTTTCCGCCGTACGGCAAACTGAAAAAAGGCGAAACGCTGCTGGTGGCCGGCGCATCGTCGGGCGTGGGTGTGGCAGCGGTGCAAATCGGCAAGGCGCTGGGTTGCACCGTGATCGGCACCTCGGGTTCCGCCGACAAACTGGCCAAACTGAAAGCGATAGGCATGGATCACGGCATCCATACGCGCAAGCCGGATTTTGCGGCTAAGGTAAAAGAACTGACCGGCGGTAAAGGCGTTGATCTCGCCATCAACCTCGTCGGCGGCTCGGTGTTCGCCGAACTGATGCGCTCGCTGGCGCGCAAAGGGCGTATTGGTATCGTCGGTTATGTCGATGGCGTGTTGAAAGCAGAAATCGATCTTACTGCGTTGCACGCCAACCGCTTTGAGGTTTACGGCATTTCCAACAGCAAGGCCACCACTGAAGAGAAGGCCGAGGCCATGCGCTGCTTTATCCGCGATGTGGCGCCGATGCTGAACGACGGACGCATCACGCCAGTGGTGGATAAAGTGTTTGCGTTTGATGAACTGCCGGCGGCGAAGAAGTATGTGGAGGCGAATGCTATGGTGGGGAAGGTGGTGGTGAGGGTGCAGTAATTATTCTGCCACTTACATTGCAAACCGGAACGTAGACGAGGGTTCGTCCATACGATCACGCGGTTTGCGTAGGCGATTCGCCATTTCCAGTGCTGCCGGGGCGTTTTCCAGCAGGATGGCCATTTGCCGTTCGTTGAGATTTAACCCGGCGCGTTTTGCCATGGTTTCCACTACGCCGCGCGTGGCTGCATCGATATCCGGCTTGGGCTCGAACACCGTCACATCGACTGCGGGCGCTTTTGCGTTGGGATCAAGCGGCGGGCGGCGCAGGTGCCAGTCGGTTGCTTGCTGATACGCGTGACCCACCGCCAGCACCTGCGCATCGTTGAATGGCCGCGTGATGAGTTGCAGGCCCAGCGGCAAACCGTTCTTTGAAATGCCGCCGCACAGCACCAGCGCCGGCGTGCGCGCTGCATTGGAGGGTGTAAACGCATTGGATTTGCGCCAGAAGTTGGTAACGCGGTACTCCTCGAAGCGCGGCGCGGGGCCGAAGCCTGCGGTGAGCAGCACATCATATTTGTGCAGTAGCGGTTGCATGTCGGCGATGTAACGCCGGTGCTCGCGCAGCGCCTGCACGTAGTCGCTGGCCTGAAACAAGCATGCCGGCAGCGCGCGGCCCAGAAAATCACGCCCGAAATCGCCCGGCCGCGCGATCAGGTCTTTTTGCTGAATGGAATACATCTCGCTTTCGGCGATGATCACTTTGACATCAAGGCCATCCATCATCGGTCGCGAGCGGCAGTCTTCCAGTGTTGCGCCTAGTTGCCTGAAGGTTTTGATCGCGTCTTCCATCGCTTGCCGCAGGTCTTCGTGCGCGGGAAGGTCTTCTTCCCAGTAGTGGCGCAGCACGCCGATTTTCAAACCTTTGATGCTCGACTTTAGTGCGGCGCGGTAATCGGGAATTTCCTGTTCCGTGCTGCCTGCATCTTTTAGGTCGTAGCCCGCGATGGCTTGCAGCAGAATCGCGCAGTCTTCGGCGGTTCGCGCCATCGGCCCGCAGTGATCGAAAGTAAACGAATTCGGAATCACACCAGCGCGGCTTACCAGCCCGTAGGTCGGCATGAAGCCGGTGATGCCGCAGTGCGAGGCCGGGCCGCGTATCGAACCGCCGGTGTCGGAACCCAATGCGGCAGGCGTCAGTCCTGCTGCGAGCGCTACGCCCGAACCGCTCGACGAGCCGCCGGAAAAATGCGCAAGGTTCCACGGATTACGCGCGGGCGGCCACGGCAGATCAAATGACGGCCCGCCATGCGCGAACTCATGGGTTTGCAGTTTGCCGAGCAAAATCGCACCGGCGTCCATGAGTTTCTGCGTGGTGGTGGCGTTGCTGGTTGGAATATTGTTGCTCGCAACCTTGGAGCCGCCCGACGTGAGGATGCCCGCCGTGTTGTAAATATCTTTCAGCGCAAACGGTATGCCGTGCAGCGGGCCGCGATAGTTGCCTTGCGCGATTTCCTGCTCCGCCGCTTTTGCCTGCGCACGTGCAACGTCGCCGGTAACGGTGATGAACGCCGAGAGTTGCGGTTGATACATCGCAATGCGTGCGAGCAGCGCATCGGTCAACTCCAGCGGAGAGAGCTTCCTGGTGCGAATCAACTCCGCCGTTTCAGCGATGGTGAAGTAATGCAAGTCGGTCATATCGATTCCGGTAAATCAATAAAAGCGTAGGGCAGAAAAGCGTAGCGCCTTCCGCCGAATGAGATTCATCAAGACTGCAATGCCTTACGGCGGATAACGGCTATCGCCTCATCCGCCCTACGATGCTGCTATTTGGCAAGACCCAGATCAGTCAGGATCGCGCGCGTTTGCTCGTACTCCACTTCAAGCTGCTTCGTGAACGCGGCGCTCAGCAGATAACTCGGATTCCAGAATTGCTGCTCGGTGTCTTTGCGCCACTCGGGGCTTTTCGCGAGTTTTTCGAACGTGGCGTCCCAATACGCGATCTCCGGCGCTTTCATGCCTTTCGGCCCCATGAAGCCGCGCCAGGTGAAAAATACCGCGTTGCTGCCTTGCTCCTTGAGTGTGGGCAATTCCGCAAGCGCGCCGGTCTGCCGTTCAGCCGCGGAAATGCCGAGGATGCGCGCGCGGCCTTCTTTTTGCAGCGGAAACATGCTGCGCGGGCTGGCGACGTACACATCGATGTGGCCGCCGAGCAACGCCGTTAGCGCCGGACCGCCGCCGGGATACACCACGGTTTTGACTTTGCCCGGATCAACACCGATGGATTTCAAATACATACTCATCACGATGTGATTGTGATTGCCGCGCGCGGTGGCGAATGCCCAGCTCAGCGATTGCGGATCCTTTTTCATGCGTGCAGTGAGGTCCGCCAGTGTTTTGATCGGCGAATCGGCTTTGACGGAAAGCACGACAAACTCGCGCGCCAGAATATTCAGCGGCGTGAAGTGCGTGTAGGTCAGTGGCGACGTGCCCATGATCTTATTGCCGACCAGCGTGGGCGATATGGTCGCAATGTAATGCGCATCGCCGGTGTGTTGATTCAAGTAAGCCCAACCGATGGTGTTCGCCGCGCCCGGCTTGTTGACCACTGCCGAACTTGGCACGAGACCGGTATTCTGAAAAATATTCTGTACCACGCGCGCCATCACGTCGGGCGCGCCGCCGGGTGCGGAGCCGACAACGAGTTCCACGGTTTTCGTCGGCTTCCATGCCTGCGCGTGTGCTGTTGGTGACATCACGGCAGCAGAAAGCAATACCATAAATAATTTTAAGTGCATGTTTTTAAACATTATTTAATCCTCGTAATATTAACGCGCAAGCACGCCCAGTTCCACCAGCAATTTTTGCATGCTCTCAGTTTCGCTTTCCAGGTGCTTCAGCGTCTGCGCGCTGTTCATGAAGTCTTCTGCCCACGCGTTGCGTTCGAGATCCTGTTTCCAATCGGGCGCTTTTACCAATTGCGCGAACGACTGATCCCAAAACGCCAACTGCGCCTGTGTTAAACCTTTCGGCCCCATGAAGCCGCGCCAACTGAAATAGGCCGCATTGATGCCTTGCTCGCGCAGCGTGGGCGCGCTCGCAAACGCGCCGACCTGTCGCTGCGGCGCTGCGATACCCAGCACGCGTATCTTGCCGGCGGCGAGCAACGGAATCACATTGGCGGGTGCCACCACACCCACATCGACGTGTCCGCCGAGCGCGGCGGTAGTGGCTTCGCCGCCCGCGTTGTAAACAATCGCTTTGGCACGGCGCGGATCACCGCCCGCGGCCTTGATCAGCAGGCCGATCATCACATGATTGTGATTGCCGCGCGCGGTGGCATAGGCAAAGCTCACCGACGAGGGGTCTTTGCGCAGACGTTCCAACAGATCGCGCGCACTGGTAATCGGCGAATCCGGCCGCGTGACAAACACCGGATACTCGCGCAGCAAAATGGCAAGCGGCGAGAAATGACGATAATTCAGCGGACTTAATCCGAGCAGGTGATTGGTGAGCACTGTCGTGGAAAGCGTCGCGATAAAGTGCCCGTCGCCCGCATGCTGATTCAGATAGTGTAGGGCCAGCATGCCGCCCGCACCCGGTTTGTTGTTGACGCTGACGCTGGGAAAACCGGGGATCGCCGCCAGGATTTTCTGTGTCACGCGCGCGCTGCGATCCGATGAACCGCCCGCCGCCGATTGCACAATCACTTCTACCGTGCGGGAAGGTTTCCAGCCGCCGGTTTGCGCATGCGAGACGCTCGCAAGAGCAAGGACTACCATCGGCAGGCACTGAACGAATCGCATAAATCCTCCGGAAGGCGCTGTAGCCGCGCCTGTTTCGCCATCGTATCGCCGAACGCATTCAATGTCACGGCTCTCCGTCTGTGTTGACGCTTTTGCGTGCGGTCACTAAGCTTGCCACTTACTCTCGAAGTTCCTCCCGAAGGCGAAGCTCATGTCTTATTACCATCCCGCACAAATCGGCATGCCGCTGGCCGACGTTGATACGCCCGCACTGATTCTTGATCTGGATGCATTCGAGCGCAATCTCAAGTTGCTGCATGAATCGCTCGCCGGAAGGGATATCAAAGTGCGTCCGCACGCGAAGAGCCACAAGTGCCCTGAAATCGCGCTGCGCCAAATGGCATTGGGCGCGGTGGGTGTGTGTTGCCAAAAGGTGAGTGAAGCCGAGGCGATGGTGGACGGCGGCGTTAACGATGTGTTGATCGCGAATGAAGTGGTGGGCGCGGCGAAGCTGAAACGTCTCGCGGCGCTGTCAAAGCGCGCAAAAATTGCCGTGTGCGCGGACAATGCGGCCAACGTAACCGCGCTGGATGCCGCCGCGCGCGAGGCCGGTGTTACGCTGAACGTGCTGGTTGAGGTGAACGTCGGCGCCAACCGCTGCGGCATAGAGCCAGGCGAACCCGCGTTCAATCTGGCGAAGCAAATTCATCAGAGCAAAAATTTGAAGTTCGCCGGATTGCAGGCGTATCAGGGCGGCGCGCAGCATATGCGTAAAACCGAAGAGCGGCGCGCGGCGATTGAAGCGGCTTGTGAAAAAGTGAAACGCACCACGGCGTTGCTCGCGCACGCAGGCATTCCTTGCGCGCGTGTGACGGGTGCTGGCACCGGCACGTATCTGTTTGAAGCGGCGAGCAGTGTTTATCACGAGTTGCAAACCGGTTCGTATATTTTCATGGACGTGGATTACGCCAATAACGACTGGACGGAAAGCGGCATCCCGCGTTTCGGGCACAGCTTGTTCGTATGGACCACGGTGATGAGTTGCCCGACGGCTGATCGCGCCATCTGCGACGCGGGCCTGAAAGCGTCGAGCGTCGATTCCGGCATGCCGCGCGTGTTTGATACGCCGGGTGTGGAATACATCAAAGCGTCAGATGAACACGGCGTGCTGAAATTGTCGGAAGGCACGACGCTGCCGCTGGGCCACAAGTTAAAAATTGTGCCGGGACATTGCGACCCGACAGTGAATCTTTACGATCATTTCGTGTGCGTGCGTGGCGGCAAGGTGGAGGCGCTGTGGCCTATCACTGCACGCGGCGCATTATTGTAA
>JBEBHE010000459.1:0-2701 GCA_040081205.1 Burkholderiales bacterium
GTACTGGACGACTATCAAGACATGGTGCGCAAGCTCGGCGCCTACAAACTCGTCGCTAATCACAACGTAACCATCTGGAACGATCACACCAAGGACGTCGATCAACTCGCCGAGCGTTTGAAAGACACGGAAGCACTGGTGCTGATCCGAGAGCGTACGCCGATCCGCGCGCCGCTGATCGAGCGCTTGCCGAAATTGAAACTCATCAGCCAGCGCAGCGTGTATCCGCATATCGATGTGCCGGCGCTGACGGCGCACGGCATTTTGTTGTGTTCCGACATGCATCCGGGCAAGCCGTCGTATGCCACGGCGGAGCTGACGTGGGGATTGGTGCTGTCGGCGATGCGCAAGATTCCGCAGGAAGTTGCGGCGCTGAAGGCGGGACGCTGGCAATCGACCATGGGATTGGGATTGCGCGGCAAGACGCTGGGCATCTACGGCTATGGGCGCATTGGCGCGGTGGTGGCGGGTTACGGCAAGGCATTCGGCATGAAGGTGTTGGTGTGGGGGCGCGACAGCACGATTGAGCGTGCCAAGGCCGATGGCTATTCGGTGGCGCGCAATAAGGAGGCATTTTTCGAAGAGTGCGATGTGATTTCACTGCACATGCGGCTGGTGGACGCCACGCGCGGCATCGTCAAAGCCGCCGATCTCGCACGCATGAAGCCGACGGCGTTGATCGTCAATACCAGCCGTGCGCCGCTGGTTGAAACGGGTGCGCTGGAAGCGGCGTTGAAAGCCGGGCGGCCGGGCATGGCGGCGGTGGATGTGTATGAATCGGAGCCGGTGCTGGGTGCGGCGCATCCGCTGATCGCGATGGAGAATGCGGTGTGCACGCCGCATATCGGTTACGTCGAGCGCGCCGGGTATGAGAGCCAGTTTGCGAGTTCGTTCGGGCAAATTGTGGCTTATGCCGAGGGCAAGTCGATCAATGTGGTGAATCCAGAGGCGCTGGCGAATGCGCGCAAGTGAATCTGCGTCCTTGGCGCTGGTGTGTTATGGGTTCCCGCCTGCGCGGGAACGACAGAGTTTGTGAATTGTCGAGGAGTGACCAGGTGAAAAATTTTGTAACTGCGGTTTTGTCGATTTCATTGGCGAACACGGTGTTTGCCCAGACTACGAATCCTGTAGCCAAACCCGACGCTGCCCCCAACTACCCCAACAAACCGGTGCGCTGGGTAGTACCTTTCACACCGGGTGCATCGAATGACATCATCGGCCGCTTGATCGCGGGCAAGCTCACAGATTCGCTCGGTCAGACATTTGTCATCGACAATCGCGGTGGTGCGGGTGGTTTGATCGGCGGTGAAACGGTGGCGCGTGCGCAGCCGGATGGTTACACGCTGATACTCGCGAATCCGGGGCCGAGTGTTAATGCACCCCTGATGTCGAGAAACGCGCCGTACAAACCGGATGATTTTCTGAGCGTGATTTATATCGGTTATGCGCCGCTGATCCTGTTGACCAACCTGAATTTTCCGCCGCGCACGCCGAAGGAGTTGATCGATTACGCCAAGGCCAATCCGAACAAGGTCAACTGGGGATCGTCGGGCATCGGCAGCAGTCTGCACATCGGGCT
Source organism: Burkholderiales bacterium (assembly GCA_040081205.1). Taxonomy (GTDB): domain Bacteria; phylum Pseudomonadota; class Gammaproteobacteria; order Burkholderiales; family SG8-41; genus UBA5216. Next base: position 1,580 of record JBEBHE010000459.1, read on the forward strand.
TGCGGTGTTGCAGGGCGCCACCGGCGTGCAGATGACGCACGTGCCTTACAAGGGTACGGCGCCGTTGCTGACTGACCTTGTGGGCGGGCAACTGCAGGGCACGCACACAACAACGGTGAGCGGCGAATCGGTGATCAAGGGCAAGCGGGTACGCGTGGTCGGCATTGCCAGTCTCAAGCGTTCGCCGTTGCTTCCCGATGTGCCGACGCTCGCGGAAAACGGCATCAAGGATGCGGAAGCTGTGGTGTGGTTCGGCATGGCGGCGCCGCTGAAAACGCCTAAACCTATCATCGACAAACTCAATCGCGAGATCAATCGCATCCTGACACTTGCCGACGTGAAAGCGCGGCTGGATCAACTGGGTTTGGAAGTGCAGGGCGGCACGCCGGAATTCATGGATAATTTCGTGCGCGGCGAAACGGCAAAATTGAACAAACTCATCAAGGCTGGGTTGTTGAAAGCGGACTAGCATTGTTCGCGTAGAATGCGCGGCGTGCAGGGTTATTTTAATAATACGAGGAGAAAATAATGTTTAAAAACAAATACTTAAAATATTCAGTACTGGCGGCGATGCTGGCGGCGCCGGGCGCGGTGCTGGCACAGGACAAATATCCCACCAAACCGATACGGCTGATTGTCGCGTTCCCGGCGGGCGGCTCTACCGATATCGTGGCGCGGTTGGTCGGCCAGCGCCTCGGCGAAAAACTCGGTCAGCAAGTGGTTGTCGATAATCGCGGTGGAGCCGGTGGCACCATCGGCACGGAGATTGCCGCACGCGCAAATCCGGATGGTTACACGCTGACCATGGGTACCACCAGCACGCATGTCATCGCGGTGGGCGCATACAAAACACTCAAGTACAATCCGATCAAGGATTTCGAACCGATCACACTGGTGGCGTCGACGCCTTATCTGCTGGTGGTGAACCCTGCGGTGAAAGCCAGTTCACTGAAGGAATTTATCGCGCTGGCCAAATCCCAGGCGGGCAAATTGAATTACGCCTCGGCAGGCACCGGCACCACTACGCAACTGGCGATGGAAATGCTGAAAATGGCCGCGGGCATCGACGTGGTGCATGTGCCGTTCAATGGCAACGGCCCGGCGGGCGTGGCGACGATAGGC
>JBEBHE010000460.1:0-2695 GCA_040081205.1 Burkholderiales bacterium
CACTTACGGCTGCCACCACGGCTGGTGTTTTTTGTGCGGACGTACTCAAGTAATCCACGGCATAGCCGTTAAAGCGTAAATGCGAACCGGGGTAGGGGTGCGATGGATGTTCATTTCGGCCATCCGGCGCACGGTATTTCATCCGAAAACAGCGCTAAAAAGAAACGTGACGTAATGCACAACCGATACCAAGGTATCGATACCTTTGGCCCTGTTTGTTTTCTACTGGAAAACCCATACTCATACCCATTAAAGAAGGGCGAAATGCGTGCTGAATTTCGTTCTTTTCCAAGAACCAAAACCTGAACCAATCTGCTGAATACTGGAGACACACATGGCTACCACTTCCACCGCGAATGCATCTGTAGGCACCATCAAAGTTGTTATCGGCGACGTCAAAATCATCGGTGTTGACGGCGTGGCGCGACAGGCGCAGGTGGGCGACAAAGTGTTCGCCAAAGAAGTGATTCAAACCAACGCCAATGCCATCGTGCAGGTGCAGCTGGAGAACGGGCGCATGCTTGATCTCGGACGCGATTCAAAAATCGCGCTTGATGATGACGTGCTCGGCGCCGGCCAGGCCGCAGCAACCGCGCCGCAAGCGCCCACGCAGGACATCGCCGCGCTGCAAGCGCAAATCGCAGCCGGTGCCGATCCTTCGAAAGTGGCTGAAGCAACCGCAGCGGGCGGCGCGCCCGGCGCCGGTGGCGGCGCTGATGGCGGCGGCGGCACGGCGGTTTACATTGAGCAGGCGAACTCGACAGGCCTGGTGACATCGGGCTTCAATACCGGCCCCGCCAGCATTGCGTTTCCCGACATTGAAGGCGAGTTGTTTATCAATCTGCCGCCCCGGGTGATCAGCATCACCGGCGGCGTGAGCGTTTCCGAAGAAGGTCTCGAAGGCGGTCTGCCCGACAGCGACGGCAACAACGACACCACCAACAGCACGGTTTACACCGGGCAGATGGATATCAGCGATCCCGAAGGGCAGCCGCTGAATGTGGATTTTGGTATTCCCCCCATCACGCTGTTCTCGCACGGCGAACAGATCATCTGGGAATTGCAGGATGACAACAACACGCTCATCGGCAAAATTATTCACACCTCCGAAGGTCAGGAAGGCTCTGTCGTTACCGAGGAAATCATCCTCATTGCCACCATCGACAACGACGGCAACTTTACCGTCGAGGTGCTGGGTCCGATCGATCATCCGGGCGCGGGCGAGGAAGATGATATTGACCTGAACATTCCGGTCATCGCGACCGATCCGTTTGGGTTGAGCGGCAGCGGCGTGCTGACCGTCAATCTGGAAGACGACAGCCCGACCATCGCCACCGGCGGTGAAGGAGAGATTATTGTGCCGGCCGGCACGGTGAATGAATCAGGCATTGGCGGCCTCGGCGAAAACAACACGCTGGCTGACGCGCAAAACATTCCGCGTGCTTCGTTTGGTGTGCAAAGCAATGCCGACCTCGGCAACGACGCGCTGCCCAGCGTGAGCATCACCGGCAACATTTCGCCCGTCCACGATCAGGATATTTACAAAGTCGAATTGCAGGCCGGTGAAACCATCACCCTCGATATCGACTACGGCATGTTTGACATCGATACGGTGTTGACGCTGTATAGCGCCGACGGCACGGTGATTGCGCAGAACGACGACAACTCGACCGGCTTGGGCGGTGGCGGCTCGGCGCACAGCTTTGATGCCTATATCAGCTTCACCGTTCCTGCCGGCGGCATCTACTACGTTGGCGTAACCACGTTTCCGGATTTCCCCGGCAATGGCGCGACGCAGGATTTCAACAGCAGCTATTCCGGCGACTATGTATTGAATCTGAGCATCACCCCCACCGGCAGTTCAACCGGATTGGGCGGCAGCGGCAACGGATACTTTGCCGACAACGACTCGGGCGGCAGCGGCGGCGGCAATGCGATCGTTACCGGCAATCTTCAGGTAGCCTACGGCGCCGACGGCCCCAAGGAAGACGACAGCGCCGGCTTCAACGATCCGAAACCGAATTTCAGCCTGCTGGGTATGACCACCAAAGATGGTGAGTCCTTGGTATCGGAAGCCCTCACCTCGAACGGCGATCCGGTGACCCTGGCGCAAACCTGGGCCGGCACGCAAGTCACCATCACCGGCCAGGCGATGGCTGATGGCGGAGAAGGCGGCACCACCGACGTGTTCACGCTCGTCGTCGACACGCTGTCCGGCAACTACACCTTTACGCTGCTGGGCCCGATTGATCACCCGGATGCGGGCGCGTTTAACACGCAGGTCGGCAGCAGTGATCCGCTGCTGCTCACGTTTAACTTCCAGTTCACCGACTTCGACAACGACACTGTTGTTCAGCAACTGAATATCACCGTGAACGACGACGGCCCGACGCTGGCCGAAGGCGGCGAAGGCAGTATGCGCGGGTTCGTGGAAGAAGACGGCATGTCGGTTGTAGGAACGGGCGATCTGTCCACCGGCAACAAACAATCGGGCGACACCAACGCAGACGACGAGACGACCGGCGGCACCAGCGGATCGCTCGCGCAGTTGTATGACTTTGGCGCGGACGGCCCCGGCAACTTCGTGATGCTGACGGACACCAGCGGCCTGCCGGAACTGTATTCGCAGGGCGAGCCGGTTGAGTATGACGTGGAAGGCAATGTGCTGACCGCGACGGCCGATGGCCGTGACGTA
>JBEBHE010000461.1:0-2690 GCA_040081205.1 Burkholderiales bacterium
TTCTTAAACAGAGAATGCGTTTACGTTTTGCTGTAGTTTTTTTAAGTATTTGTTTTTATTATATTTTTCTTGATCTTCCCGATACCGGAGTAACACGTAAAGCCGCGTAATGTCGTGCGCTGCGTTGGCGAACGCCGGGCGCGCACGCGCGATGCGCGCGGCGAAATCCTGCGGACCCTCCGCGTCGCCGCGCACCAACCCTGCCTTTGCCATTTTCTCGCAAAATTTTTGATAGGCTGCGAGCGCTGGTTCGCGCGAGCGCCGGCGGTTGGTCAGCGTGGCGAGCGCCAGTATCAGCGTCACGAGAATGGTCGCGGCAATCAGCAAGGCAGCCAGCGTGCGCAGCGTGTCGCCATCGATCCCCGCGCGATACAGCAGTGCGCGCTGGCTTTCCAGGTTGTAACCCAGCACGGTCTGGTTCCAGCGATTGGCAATGGAATCCCAGGTCAGCGCCACTTGGTGCAGCAGCGGATTCTTGCTGCTTAACAAACCACGCTGCGACAGCGCCCCTTCGGGAAGGGCCGCCGCAAGGCCGCCGTCCGCACGCGCCGGTGAAACTGCATTGGTGGGATCCACACGCACCCAGCCGCGATTTTCAATCCATACTTCTGTCCAGGCGTGCGCATCCGACTGGCGCACGATCAGGTAGTTACCCAGCGGATTGTATTCGCCGCCGAGATAGCCGGTGACCACGCGCGCTGGCACACCCGCTGCGCGCATTAACACCACAAACGACGAGGCGAAATGTTCGCAAAAACCCTGGCGCGTATTGAAAATGAATTCATCCACTGAATGGCGGCCAAGCAGCGGCGGTTCCAGCGTGTAGGTGAATTTCTGCTCGCGGAAAAACGTGAGTACCGCCTTCATGATCGCTTCGTTGCTGCCCGCAGTACCATTGACGACAGAGCCACCGTTGCTAACGAAGCGGCTGCGCAATTCGCCGCCCATTTCCAGTGTGCGCGGATTCAATCCTGGCGGTAATTGCAGTGCGTGATGCAGCAAGGCACGCCGCGGCATGGTGCTGCTGATATCCGTGCCATAGGTGTAGTCGAGAAACGATTCGACGGTATAGCGCATGCGGCTGGTGACGGGGCGCTGCGACAGCAGCAGATGCTCCGGCGAAACGCCCGCGCCCACAGGGAGTGCGCCCGGCATGTCGAGCGCGAACAGCCAGCGCCGGTTGTGCGGCTCAATGGTGACGCTGTAGCGCGTCGGCGCCGCGCGGTGTTCCAGTTCAATGCGGTTGAACTGCGGGCGCGGTGGCGCCGTCCAGGTGAGCCCGTCGAAATCCGTCAGCACCGGACCGCGCCAGTAGAGGCGATTCGGCAGCGGGATCGCGCCGGCAAATTCCGCGCGCATCGCCACGTCATCCGAAAATACCAGCTTGTTGATGGTGCCTGGGCTCATGCTGTCTGACAGACCCGTGACGCCGGCGAAGGCATCGGACGGCATGCCCCACAGCGGACCCTGCATGCGCGGAAACAAAATGAAAAACACCACCATCAGCGGCACCGACTGCGCGAGCATGATGGCGGAGGTGCGCAACGGGCCGCGATAGCCCGCCGGTTCACGCGTGTGTTGCAGGTTGATCATGGCGGCGGTGATGAACCACACGCAGGCCAGCAGGTAGAGCGCTGTCGGTATGGATTGCGCATAGAAGAAATTGGTAATCACCAGAAAGTAACCGATGAACGCCAGCACCATGCCGTCGCGCTGCGTGCGCGTTTCAAGCAGCTTGAGCGAAATCATCAGCACCAGCAGCGCGACGCCGGCATCACGCCCGAACAGGGTACGGTAGTGCAGAAAAATCGCCGCGGCGCTGGCGGTGACGATGGTGATGAGCAGCCAGCGTGCCGGCAGCGCCAACCGCGTGCGCGCGAGGTACACACGCCACAGGCACATCGCGCCGACCAGCGCAGACAGCCACCACGGCAGTCGCGCGGTATGGGGGGCTGCAACCAGCGCGAATGCGATGGTCAGCCACACCGTGTTGCGCAGACTGATGGCGGGGGCTGTGTTATTCATGATCGCCGGCTTGATCGCGAAGATCGTGCAACGCCAGTGCTTCGAGGCAATGTTCGCGGTGCGCTTCACCGTTGCCGATGGCTATTACGGTTCCCGGCAAACGCAGGCCGTAGTTCAGCCGTTGCGCGTCGGCGTCGAGTACCCAGCGCGTCAGGTGCGAGAGTTTTTCTTCGGTGTCCATGCGCGGCGGCAATTGATCCCACGCCAGCCAGATTTCGCTGGCGGCTTGTCCGGTGAATTGCTTGGTGTAAAGTCCCTGACCGCGCGCGGCAGCTTTCCATGCAATGTGGCGTGGCGGATCGCCCGGATGATAAGGGCGCAGGCCCGCGAAATCTTCCTGTCCCTGACCATGTGACGCGCCGATGCCTTGTGCCGCCTCTGCGGCCGGCAGCGATTGTCCTGCGGGCGCCGGACGGGGATACACAATGCAAAACATGGCCGGCTGCACGTAGCTCCAGGCATGGTAAAGCCCCAGCGGAAAACGCGTGAACAGCGTCAGCCGGCCAGGACGCAGTCGGCCACGGCGCTCGGCGGGAACTGCAACGCTGATCGGCACGGTGGTGCCGGCAGGCACGTCAGTGAATTCCACATCGCCACCGCCGCGCCGCTCACGGGAGAGTCCGATGCCATATCGCGCGTGCCCGCCGGGATTGGCGAGATTCAGG
>JBEBHE010000159.1:0-10097 GCA_040081205.1 Burkholderiales bacterium
GTGTTGCTTCAGGCTCCGCCAGCGCGCAGGCACGCGAGGCCAGAAACACCCCACTCTTCCGCCGCCTCCCACTCTCATTCTTAGCAAATTGGATGCCAGATAAAATAACAAATAAAAACAAATAGTTACGAATTAAAAGAGAACAAGAAAGGCGTATACCGCCCATTGACGGGGCATCATGCACAATGTTCGGCAACCCGATCGTCGGTGAAAGCGCGTGCGCCGTTCAACCCGGCGTGCTTGTCACATGAGAAAGCGAAATGGCATGACATTACAGGGCGCCACATTTATGGTTTCAGCGCTCGCTACGCTCACCGCATTTGACGCGCCGGCGAAAGCTATCCTGCCAAACCGATACGCGCGCTGGTCGACTTCGTTGCCGCGTATCCCCGTCGGCGCGCCGTATTGGCGCGCGTTCATTGAGGACATCAAGGCGACCAGGCTGATAACAAAAACGATCGAAAAGAACAACGTGCGCGGGCTGACCGTCGCAGGCGCAGCCTGATTGTCGCGTTTCAGGAAAGGCCGCGCGCTAAACGCTGCACAACCTCGCCTATTTCTTCGATGGCATCCGCCTTGTCGATGAGCGACTGCACCCCGATCTTTGCGGCTTGCGTGCGCAGTTCGTCATCAATAAAACCGGAAATGATTGCCAATGGCAGATCAGGGCAGATCAAACGAGCCTCGCGCGCCACATCCAATCCCGACAAGCCGGGCATGTTGTAGTCCGTCACCAACAGATCAAATCCGGACGGATCGGCGCGCAACGCATCGATCGCCTCACGCTGGCTCGCGTGACCGCTAACACGGTACCCGCATTTTTCCAGATAACGCTTGACCAGGTACACCATCGATTCTTCGTCATCCAGATAAAGGATTCTCTGGCCGCGTCCGGCCTTCGCCGGATCGGCAATATGGCTATCGGACGCCGGGACACCAATCTGCGCAGGCGCGGCGGGCAAGTAGATCGTGAACGTGGCGCCCCTGCCCGGCTCGCTGCGCGCCACAATAGCGCCCTCATGCCCGGTCACGATACCGTGTACCACCGACAAACCCAAGCCCGTGCCCGAACCCACCGGCTTGGTGGTAAAGAACGGCTCGAATATCCTGTCCAGCGTCGCGGCATCCATACCGGGTCCGTCGTCGCTCACCTTGAGGCGCACGGTGCGATCCGGATGCTTGGCGTATATCGATCCCAGCACCGGATACCTCTCCACCCACGCTGCATCCAGCAACACCGTATCCAGATTTATTTCAACGGTTCCTGATCCGTGCTGCATTGCCTGCAATGCGTTCGTGGCGAGGTTGATCAGCACCTGCTCGATCTGGTTTGCATCAGCCAGCACATCCGGCACGCCGCCATCGCAACAAACCTTTAATGCCACGCGTGCAGGCAGAACAGCGCGCAACAAACGAGCGGATTCCTCGACGATCGGCGCGAGCGCAACGCGCTTGCGCTCGGTCAGTTGCCGGCGACTGAAAGACAGAATCTGCTGCACCAGGCTACGCGCGCGCGTACCCGCCTTGCGAATCTCCTCAACGCTCTCCACTACCTTGAAATTGCTCTCGGCGTCTTGCCGGGCCAGTTCGGCGTTGCCCAGGATCGTGGCAATAATATTGTTGAAATCGTGCGCTACGCCGCCGGCGAGCGTGCCTATCGCTTCCATCTTCTGCGCTTCCCGCAATTGCGCTTCGAGCAACACGCGAGCCGTCTCGGCCTGCTTACGCTCGGATATATCCCGGAACGTAACAGACACCCCGATCATCTCACCACTCGCATCTTTGATCGGGGACTGGGTTGCCGAGACATCAATACGCCGCCCATCCTTGGCAACGCGCACGGTATCGTATGGCGGAATCGGCTGGCCTGTATCGAGCAATGCTCTTTTCCCCGTCGCCTCGGATTCGCGATCAGGCGGAATAACCAACGAGGACGGCTGTCCAATCGCCTCGGCAGCGGAATATCCTAACAAGCGCTCCGCCGCGGCGTTCCAGGTAAGTATCTTGCGATCCAGCCCTCGGCTGAGGATCGCGTCATTGGAAAAATCGACAATCGCCGCGAGCCGGGCGCTGGCCTGCGCCACTGCCTTGCGTTGCGTGATGTCCTCGATGATACGAATAAAGTAGAGTGGCACGCCCGCCGCATTTCTCACCAAAGACACCGTGCGGTTGACCCAAAGCGACCTACCATCCTTGCCAACCAGTTTGCGCTCCGATGCAAACGATTGCAGGCGATTGCTCAACATCTGCGACATATAATGGGATCGATCCGAAAATTGATAGTCCGGATGAACAATTTCGGTACTGGTCATTCGCAACAGTTCGTCTTCCGTGTATCCGAGCATCTCGCACAATTTGTGGTTCGCGCGCAATATCCGGTAGCCGTCAATCGCGGTATGCATGATGCCGACGGGCGCATTGTCGAACGTCGCGCGGTATTGCTCCTCGACTGCTTTACGTGCAGTAATGTCCTCAATCACCCGGATAAAGTACAGGGGCTTGCCAGAATCGTCGCGTGCCAACGACACAGTACGGTTCGTCCAGATCACGCTGCCGTCCTTGCGGATATATCGCTTTTCACCCGCAACCGTATCGAGCTCGCCTTCCCATATGCGTTGCCGGAATTGGAATCCTAATTCACGGTCTTCGGGATGCGAGAAATCGGTCGCCGGCTGCCCCAGCAGCTCGGACTCGCTGTATCCCAGCATGTCGCAGAACTTTTGATTTACCTGCAGGTACCTGCCATCAATCGCAGTATGCACAATACCGACTGCGGCCTGCTCGAACGTGGCGCGAAAACGCGCTTCGCCGGCCTTGAGCGCTTCCTCCCCCTGCTTGCGTTCCGTCACATCACGGATGACACCGATGAAGCGGGTCACGCATCCTTGCTCGTCGCACACGGAGGTAATACTCAAGTCCGCCCAAAATGGCGTGCCATCTTTGCGATAATTGAGAATCTCTCCGGCGAACTCGCCGACATGCGTCAGCGCAAGGCGCATCGCCTCAACCGTCCGGGAATCGGTAAGCGGCCCCTGCATAAAGCGGCAGGTCTTGCCGACAATTTCCATAGTCGGGTAGCCGGTAATCAACGCATAGGCGTCGTTTGCCGACACGATGCGCTGTCCGGCATCCGTGATGATCACACCCTGAGATATGGCATTGAGTGCCAGTTCGCTCATCCGCTGCGCCGCTTCCGATCGCTGTTTCTGAATGGCGATAGAACACATCTGCGTGGCGATCCGGACAAGCTCGAGGTGTTGCGCCGAAGGGCGGGCCGGCTGGCGATAGTAGATCGCGAACGTCCCGATCACCGCACCCTGCGTATCCAGTATGGGCGTTGACCAGCAGGCACGTAAACCGTGCGGTAGCGCCAGGGCTTTAAAAGCCGCCCATAACGGATCATTGGCAATGTCTTCAACGACGACTGGCGCGCGGCGATATACCGCGGTCCCACAGGATCCCGCGGCGGGTCCGATGGACATGCCATCGATAGCCTGACAATAGTCGTCCGGCAAGCTCGGCGCGGCGCCATGGGTTAAGTGAATACCGTCCTCATCCAGCAGCAGGATGGAACAAAGGATACCCTCGGCGTGCGTTTCCAGACTGCGCGCGAGCGTTGTCAAAACAACCTTCAGCGGCACACCCGACGCAATGCGTTCGAGCGTGTCTCTTTGCAGGCTCAGCAGCGCCTCCGTTTGCTTGCGCTCGGTAACGTCCAGGTGGCATCCCATCATGCGCACGGGCTGACCGGCAGCATTGCGGACGCAGTCTGCCCGCGCGAAAATCCAGCGCCAGGAGCCATTCTTGTGGCGCAGACGAAATTCCACGTCGTACGTCGTCCGGCGCCCCTCGAGAAAATCCTTCACGACAGATCGCGTGAATGCAAGGTCGTCAGCATGAAGCCGCTGTTCCCACGCTTCAAACCGGTTGGGTAATTCCTGATCGGTGTAGCCCAGCTGAAGTTTCCACTCCGGAGAGAAGTAAACCGCATTGGTGAGCAGATCCCAATCCCAAAGGCCAACGCCAGCGGCCTGAACGAGCGATGTGATCTGCGTCAACCTGACCTGCGCTGCGGCATCGCCCAGATCGTTATTGGGAATATCATTCATCTTAAGCGCTTTAGCAGCCCTTCTGGACATCCATCGTAAATCCCCGTTCGCACGCGTTCAACGGTCGCTAACGACACAGTGCACCCCAGCGAATCATATTAAAACGGCACGGGTTTTACGACAATGCAAACCGCATTGTCACGCTTCTAGTTTCCCCGTATCCCCGCCGCCTTGACCACGCGGCTCCACTGCTCGTGCTCGGCTTTGATATGCGCCGCGAATTCGGCGGGCGTGCCGGTTACTGCTTCGGAGCCTTCGGCGAGCAGGCTCTTCATCATGTCGGGTGACTGGATGGCTTTGCTGGCTTCGGCGGCGATGCGGTTGATAATCGCCGGCGGTGTTTTCTGCGGCGCGATCAAACCGTACCAATTCATCACCACCACGCCTTTGATACCGGCTTCGGCAAACGTGGGCACGTTCGGCAGCGCCGGCACGCGCTTGGGCGGCGTAACCGCCAGCGCGCGCAGGCGGCCGGCGTTGATATAAACGATGGATGAAATAATGGTAGGTATCGATGCCTGCACCTGCCCGCCGACCAGATCGGCGTACGCCGCGCCCATGCCTTTGTACGGTATGTGCGTCATGCGCGTGCCAGTGGCGAATTTGAATAACTCGCCGCTCATGTGTATCGGACTGCCGATGCCGGACGAGCTGTAATTTACTTTGTCCGGGTTCGCCTTGAGATACTGCGCGAATTCCAGCGCCGATTTCACCGGCAGCGAGGGATGCACCACCATCACGTAACCCTGCGCAGTCACCTGCGCCACTGGCGCGAAGTCGCGCAAAATATCGAAGCGCGATTTGTAGAGCAACGGATGCACCACCGTGGTGGCGCTGAGCATCATCAGCGTGTGGCCGTCGGGCGCGGCGGCAGACATAATGTCGAGCGCGACCTGACTGCCCGCGCCCGGACGGTTATCCACCACGAACGTTTGCCCGAACGCTTCGCCGAGCTTGACCGACAGTCCGCGCGTTACGGTGTCCATGCCGCCGCCGGCGGCGAGCGGCACTATGGTGCGCACCGGGCGATTGGGGTAGTTCTGTGCCTGCGCACAAGCCAGCGTCAACACGCTGGCAGCCAGCGTCGAAATATTGTAAATAACTGTTTTAATTGACATTTTTATAACCCCTTCCGAAATGCAAGTTGACGCTACTGCCACACTGATAGAAGCTCTCGCCGCAAGTAAAAAACCGCCAGCGACAAAGGAAAAATTTATGCTGAGACTTACCATTGTACTCGCGGGCGCGGCCCTGTACGCACAGGGCACGCTGGCACAACAAAACCCGGCGCGCCCCGCTGACGCTTACCCGTTGCGGCCGATACGGCTGATCATTCCGTATTCGCCAGGCGGCGCATCCGACAATATTGCGCGGCTCGTCATGCCGCGCATCGGTGAAGCGCTCGGCCAAACCATGGTTATCGACAACCGGGCGGGCGCGGGCGGCACCATCGGACGCGATCTTGCTGCCAAGGCAGCGCCCGATGGTTACACGCTGCTCGCCACCGATGCGCCGCACACCATGAATCCGCTATTCATACGCAATCTGCCATACGATGCGCTGCGCGATTTCACACCGGTCACTACCACGGCCACCTCGCCGATGGTCATGGTAGTACTCGCAAATTTTCCTGCGAAAACGGTTAAAGATCTGGTGGCGCTTGCCAAGGCACAGCCGGGTAAATTGAATTTTGGTTCCGGCGGCACCGGCGTCATCACGCACATGACGGGCGAACTGTTCAAGATTGCCGCAGGCATCAACATCGTGCATGTGCCTTACAAAAGCATTGCGCCTGCGATCACCGATCTGCTGGGCGGGCAAATACAAATTGCGTTTCCCAGCCCCGCCACCGTCAGCGGACAAGTTCAGTCGGGGCGTTTGCGCTTGCTGGCCGTCGCTTCCACCAAGCGTTCACCCGCCTACCCCGACGCGCCGACGTTCGAGGAAGCGGGCGTGCCGGGTATGGTGGCAGCCAATTGGTTCGGCGTCATGGGCCCGGCGAAACTGCCGCAGCCCATCGTGCAACGCCTCAATGGCGAGATACACAAAGCCGTGCGCATCCGCGAGGTGCAAGAGCGGCTTATCGCCGCCGGCATCGAACCGATGCTCAATACGCCGCGCGAGTTTCAGGCAATGCTCGAAGCGGAAACCGCACGCTGGAGCAGCGTGGTCAAAACGGCCGGCATCAAACCGGAGTAGCTACCCGCACCGTTCCAGCGCTTGATCTGCTTCCCGCTTACGCCACCCGTATCTTGAAGCTATTCGCGTACACCGCCGGATTTTTGCCGTCCCACACCACGCCATCCATGAATTTCGACGTGCGCATCGGGTCCTTGGGCACGCTTGCCTTCGCCTGCGTCGCCGCGTCTTTGTACAAATCAATTTTGTTGATTTGTTTGGCGATGCCGAGGTAATCCGGATCCTGCTTCATCAAGCCCCAGCGCTTGTGCTGCGTCAGGAACCACATGCCGTCGGACAGATACGGAAACGACGCAATGCCGTCGTTGTAGAACTTCATGTGGTTGGGATCGTCCCAAGTTTTGCCAAGCCCGTTTTGATAGCGACCCAGAATGCGCTGGTTGATGACGTCCACTGAGGTGTTCACATAGGCGGTATTGGCCACCACTTCGGCCATTTTTGAGCGATTCGATAGCGAGGCGTCGATCCAACGGCCGGCGTCAATAATCGCTGCAGTCATCGCGCGTGCGGTGTTCGGATACTTCTTGGTGAATTCATCCGTGCATCCCAGCACTTTTTCCGGATGGTCTTTCCAGATGTCCTGCGTGGTGATGGCGGTGATGCCGATACCATCGGCAATCGCACGGTGCCCCCAAGGCTCGCCCACGCAATAACCATCCATGTTGCCGATGCGCATGTTGGCCACCATTTGCGGCGGCGGCACGGTGATGATCTTCGCATCCTTCATCGGATTGATGCCATGCGCTGCCAGCCAATAATACAGCCACATGGCATGCGTGCCGGTCGGGAACGTCTGCGCGAAAGTGTATTCGCGCTTCTCGGACGACATCAACTTGGCAAGCGAGGGACCATCGACCGCACCCTTGTCAGCGATCTTTTTCGACAGTGTGATCGCTTGCCCGTTGTTGTTCAGGCTCATCAGCACCGCCATGTCCTTACGCGGCCCGCCGTTGCCCAAGTGGACACCGTAGACCAACCCATAGAGCACGTGTGCAGCGTCGAGTTCGCCATTCACCAGCTTGTCACGCACACCAGCCCATGATGATTCCTTGGTCGGAATGATCTTGATGCCGTACTTTTCGTCGAACTTCATCACCGACGCCATCACCACCGACGCGCAATCCGTGAGCGGAATGAAACCGATCTTCACTTCCTTTTTCTCAGGCGCGTCCGAGCCGGCGGCCCACGCGGCCTGGCGCACGCCGGGCGCTACCAGTGACATGATTGAGGCGCCGCCGAGTGCTGCTCCCGACTTTAGGAACTTGCGCCGGCTGCGCGCAGCCGTCGTTGCATCGGTGTTTGTTGGGGTTTTCCTTGCCATTTTCCGCTCCTTGGTTATATGAGTGGCGCCATGAGGAGGCGCTGCAATGATTGCATTGCAATAACAATGCCAGGAAGCAAAAATGTTGTTAATTACATGTTTTTTATAGATATTTATTTAAACTCCATAGTGGACGATACCCATTATGGTGCAATGCACCTTCAGTATGGTGCAAGCACTAGCCATTCAAAGCACGACTGACTGGCAGTGCTAACGCACCAAAATGACATAGAGCAGAAGCAAATTGAGCACGATAGAAACCAGCGCAATGGCCTGCCACAGTGCAGCGGGGCGTTGCGCCAGCGGCGTGCGCAGCGGCGCTGAAACCGGCTGCCTTCCGCCGCGCTCCAGCGCCAGCAGCATTTCTTCCGCCGTTTCGAATCGTTGCTTCTGGTCACGTGCCACCGCGCGCAGCAGCACATTCTCCAGCCACTGCGGAATATCCGGACGGTAGCGCGTGGGTGGCGTGGGATCCGCAAAACGCGGATGCTGAAACGGCTCGACTTCGCCATAGGGATATTTGCGGGTGAGCAGGTAATACAAACTGGCGCCAGCGGCGTAAAGGTCACTCTGTTCCGAGGCTTTCTCGCCCGCAAACAACTCCGGCGCCATATAACTCGGCGTACCGGGATTGCCTTGCAGTTCGGGATACGGCACGCCAGCCGCGAACGCAACGCCCATGTCGAGCACGCGCAGTTCATTGCCCTCATCCTGCAAAAGATTGGCCGGCTTGATATCGCGATGAATAATCGACAGGCGATGCAGCGCGCCCAGCGCCCGTGCTATCTGCGCGCCGATGCGTGCTGCATCGGCCACGGTAAAGTGTTTGCCGCTGTCGAGATGCTGTTGCAGCGTGGCGCCGGTGTGAAAGGTCATCACATAATAAAGATGGTGACGCGCCGACGCCGCGACCGGCACCACCTGGGGAAAATGCTTTGATACCAGCCGCTTGGCGAGCCATTCCTCCCCGAGCAAGCCTTCGCAGCTCGCGCGATCATCGGCAAATGCGGGTTGCAGCGTTTTCAGCGCGCACACCTGGCCCGCTTTGTTCGATAGCGAGCGCACTTTGTAGAGCAGTGTTGCGCGCGACTCATGAATGAGGCTCAACACCTCGAAGCCATCGATGACGCCGCCGAGCTTCAGGCGCGGCGGCACCGGCAGACGCACATACGCGCCCAGCATATCGCGCCAGCCTTCCGCGGCAACCGCATCGATGCGAGCCGCCAATGCGGTCGCATTATCAGTGCTGCCCGCGTCCAGTGCCGCATCCACCAGCGCGTCCGCCATGCGTTGCGGGTCTTCGTGCAACAGCATCAACTCGTGGATGCGTTTGTTGCCCAGCGGCTCCCACACGCCGTCGCTGCAAATCATCAGGCGGTCTTTCGGCAACAACTCGCCGTCGCTGTAATCCACCATCAAATGCTGATCGAGCCCTACCGCGCGCTTCAGGACATGCCGCATATCAGGACGATCCCAAACGTGATCCTGCGTCAGCAACGCCATCTCGTGATGGCGTAACCGATACACGCGCGTGTCGCCGACGTGACCGATGGTGTAGCGGTTGCCGCGCAGGATCAACAAACTCAACGTGGTCGCCATGCCGGCGCGGGATTTATCGACCGCGCCCTGCCCCATCATCCAGCGGTTAATGGCGGACAACACACGATCCACGGACTGCGGGATTTCCCACGTTTCAGGCGTGGCATAGTAATCCGCAAGCAGGCCACGCACGGTGTACTCGGCCGCCTCACGTCCCGCACCTTCGCCGGACACGCCATCGGCGACCGCCAGCAAGGCGCCGCGCGCCGACAACTCATCTGCTTCGGGCGTTACTACGCCGACAAAATCTTCATTGCGCTCGCGTTTACCCGTGCGGGTGGCGTGGCCTATGGCAAATTCAAGCGGCATGTGTTGCTCAGGCAGGGATAACGGGGACTAGCTTACCCCGGAAACCCGGTGCTGCCCGCGCCGGTCAGACCTTCGCCGCCGTCATGTGCGCCGCGCCCCACGTCGTGCGCCAGCGGCTTTTAACCGTGGTGAGCCCGATCAACGCCACCAGTGCCAGTGCCGCAAATATCAACAGGCCCGCCTGATAACTTCCTGACAATTGCTTGGAATAACCGAGCGACGACGCCAGATAAAATCCGCCGATTCCGCCGGCCATACCGACCAACCCGGTCATCACGCCGATTTCCTTGCGGAAGCGCTGCGGCACCAGTTGAAACACCGCGCCGTTGCCCATGCCCAGCGCGAGCATGGCGCATACAAAAAGCGCCAGCGCCATCCATACCTCGCGCATACCGAAACTCACGAGGGCGAGAAAGCCCGCCGCCAGCACGTACATCAGCGACAGCGTTTTAATGCCGCCGATGCGATCCGCCACCGTGCCGCCCACCGGACGCACCATCGAACCGGCGAACACGCACGCGGCTGTCAGGTACCCGGCGACCACGGGCGACATGCCGTAT
>JBEBHE010000462.1:0-2680 GCA_040081205.1 Burkholderiales bacterium
GGCAGATCGGCATGAACGGCAATGATGAACGGACTCTGGCCGATCATGCCCACCGGCGCAAAGTCCTTGCGCGGATCGTACGGCAGCGTCTTGAAGGTATAGGCGTTGATGACCAGCGCGGCAGTGGTTGCGTAGTAATAGGTGTAGCCGTCCGCCACCGCGGTTGCCGCGCGCTGCGCGCCGATGACGTTTTGCCCGCCGGGTTTGTTTTCAACCACCACGGGGTGGCCCCATTGCCGTGTGAGCCGTTCGCCCAGCAGCCGCGCGACAATATCGGGGCTGGATGCCGGCGGCTGCGACAGCACCATGCGCACCGGTTTGGCGGGCCACGCTTGCGCACCGGCTGTGGATGCCGCGACAAGCAGGCACGCGGTGAACAGCGCCGTTGATGATTGCCGCGTCGTGATGGCACGGGTGTGCTGTTTCATGGTGTCTCCTTGAATAAACGTGCATTGAGCGCTGCGAGTTGCCGGTCCAGATCTTGCGCGTTGGTGGCAACACCATAGACATAATGATCGGGACGCACAATGGCAGCCGCACACTGATGCTGCTCGAACCAGCGCGCGAGCACGCCGTCGCATTCCGTGACGTGCAGTATGTCCGCGGCAGAGTCGGTGTTCGGCGCCGCGCCGACGCATACCAGCGACACGTCCAGCTGCGCTACAAGGTCGTGCCGGCGCATGTCCGCAAATGGAAAGCGGTGACCGGCGACGATGCGAAACCACGTGCCGCTCACGTCGTCGAGCAGCGTCGTGGTGTTCCCGTCAAACACGCGCGGCTGCGGGAAGATCGTGCCATTCGCCGGGTGCGCGTCGGGCGCGATCAGCCCCGCGGACAGCGGCGGCAGCAATTGTTGCCGCGGCATGGTCTGTATCGTGCCGCCGGCTTCTGCCAGCAGCCGCTGGTCGCGCGCACGTGCTGCCGCCGGATCGCGCTCGCAAATCAGATGCCCGATGTCCTTGATAAGCGTGGTGTACGCGCGCACATGCGCGGCGCGCTCGGCGGCGTAGGTGTCGAGCAAGTCGTCAGCCGCCTTGCCTCGCAGCGCCAGCGCGATTTTCCACGTGAGGTTGGCGACGTCGCGTATGCCCTGGCACATGCCTTGTCCGGTAAACGGCGGCTGCTGATGGGCGGCGTCGCCGGCGATGAATACGCGGCCTTGCCGCCACTCGCGCGCGACCAGCGCGTGAAAACGATAGGTTGCTGCACGCCAAAGCGTGGCGTCGCGCGGCATGATCCAGCGCGCGAGCAGGCGCCACACGTTGTCGTCGTGCGCCATGTCCGCGAGATTCTCGCCGGGCAGCAGCATGATTTCCCAGCGGCGATGATTGCCGGGGCCGATCAGATACGTCGCGGGCCGCGCCGGGTCGCAGTACTGGATGCAGACCTGTGGCAGCGCGTTGGCGCTCACCTCGTTAACGTGCACATCGACCACCAGCCACGGCTCGTCGAATCCCAGGTCGTCGTAACGCAAGCCGCTCAGGGCGCGCACGGTGCTTGATGCGCCGTCACAGCCGATGGCATACCGCGCGCGCACCGTATGCGCGGCGCCGCTGTCTTCGCGCAGCGTCAGGGTTACATTGTCCGCTGATTGTTCGAGCGCGACGAGTTCCGTGCCGAGCGCGATATCCACGCTCGCGTGCGCGGCGGCGCAAACACGCAACGCGGCCTCGGCCGGCGGCTGGGTGAACACCAGATTGGGCGGCCAACCCAGCGGGTACGGCGGCGGCACGCTTCCCAGTCGTTTGATGAGTTGGCCGCTTACCCCGTAATACTCGGAAGGTGCGAAGGGCGCAGTGTGCGGCTGTATTTTTTCAGAGACGCCCAACCCCTGAAACACGCGCATGATTTCGTGATCGAGCGCGAAAGCGCGCGGCTTGTCGTACACCGCGCGCGCGCGGTCTATCGCCAGCGCGCGCAATCCGAGTTTTCCCAGCAAGGCGGCGCACGTCGCGCCCGCCGGGCCGAAGCCGACCACGGCGACATCGTACTGCGACTGCACTTACGCTCCGGCAACAGACATGTGTTGCGCTCAGTCCAGCCGCACTTTCACCTGGGCTTGCACATCGCGCCAGCGCTTGTCTTCCGATTCCAGCAGTTTTAGAAAATCTCCCGGTGTGCCAGGCGTTGGATCGAAGGTTTGGGCCGTGAAACGGTCTTTCACGTCCGGTGCATTGATGGCCTTGCTGATTTCGCGATTGAGGGTAGCAACAATATCTTTGGGCATGCCGGCGGGCCCAAGCATGCCGTACCATTGAAACGACACAAAATCCTTCACGCCGGATTCCACGAACGTGGGCACGTTCGGCAGCACCGGGTGGCGTTGCGGGCTGGTGATCGCAAGTACTTTCAGCCGGTTCGACTTGATAAATACCATGGCCGCGGGCACCGCATTCATCACCAGCGGGATTTGTCCGCCCACCGCATCCGACAGCGACGGCCCGCCCCCTTTGTACGGCACGTGGTTAAGCGTCAAACCGGTTTTAAGGCGCAGCCATTCGTAAAGCATGTGCGGGCCGCTGGCAAGTCCGCTCGATCCCATGGCGAGCTTTTCAGTCTGCGCGCGCGGCATCGCCAGCAGTTCCTTCAAGGTATTTGCGCTGAATGACGGATTCGCGCATAGCGCCTGCGGCGAGGTGGCGATCAGGTTAAGCGGTGTGAAATCCTTGATCGCGTCGTA
>JBEBHE010000463.1:0-2678 GCA_040081205.1 Burkholderiales bacterium
GTATTTTTTGTGTATTTGCCGCTCAATTGCGGCGTCAGGCCTTCCAGCTTTTTGTTCTGACGATCCAGCCGCGTTTCGCGCGACCAGGTGCGCTTCAGGTCGTCGCGCACATTGATCGTCAATTTTCCGCAGCGTTCGACTTCGAGTTCAATCTTGTCGCCGTCCTGAAAACCGGAGAGACCGCGATGATTGGTGCCGGTAGCGATAATGTCGCCGGGTTCGAGGGTGTGTATGGATGATATCCACTCGATGCAGCGCGGGATTTTGTGCGCCATGTCATCCGTGTTGAAGTTTTGTTTGATCTCACCGTTGACCTTCAGCGTGATTTGCAGCTTGTGCGGATCGGGAATTTCATCGGCGGTGACGATATAGGGCCCAATGGGCGCAAACGTGTCGCGAGACTTCATCTGGAAAAACACATTGCTGGGCGGCGGCAGGCCGCGCGCTGAACCGTCGATAAAACACATATAGCCGAATACATATTTCATGGCGTCGGCGGCTTTAACGTTGGTGGCGCGTTTGCCGATGATCAATGCGATTTCCGCTTCACCTTCGAACAAGCTGGCAGGCACATCGGGCAACACCATGGTGTCGCCGTTGCCGATGATGGCGCTGGGCGCTTTGTTGAAGGCATTGATGGGTGCGGGTTCGCTGCGCGTGCCGTCTTCCATGAAATTCACCGCCATGCAGTCAATGGTGGCGGGGCGCAGCAGCGGCGGACGGATTCTCACCGAACTGATGGGTACACCAGCGCCTTTGGCGGCGGCGTCTTCCAGCTTCGCGCGCCAGGCGTCGAAGTTCTCGATCAATCCATTGATGAGGTCGTGCGGGCCGGTGTGGGGAATGGACTGGACCACGGCGGTGACATCGACCACCAGTTCGTTCTGAGCGCCTTTGACAATACCCAATTTGAAATCATCGAAATACATTATCTTCATGGTGGTTCCTTTGGTTGAGAAATGAAACGGTGACGCGAATTTTCAGGCGGCTGCGCTGCGCGCCGGGTTTGTCGACGATTGCGATATCAATGCGGTCATCGTGCGCACATCGGCGAGTTTTTCGAACCCTTGTATTGTGGCATACAGCGGCGCCCTGTTGGCGTCATGCACGATGCCCTGTATGCAGCCGTCAAACTTGGCTTTCATGCGCTCAACCGGCAGCGGATTCGCTGAAGTGCGGCCGTACGGCTGGTCGAGTTTTTTTGACACCACCTTGCCGTCGGTGAGCGTGATGCGCACTTCGGCGGCAAAATGATTGTCGGCCGGGAACTGTTCGCTGGTGTAGGTGGTAGATTCCACGCGCTTCAGGATCGACTGAATTTTGGGATCTTTATAGGCATTGTTCTCGAAATGTTCCGGCAATATGCGCCGGTCAGCGAGCGCGCGTGAAGACACATATTGCACGCTGAAGCGTGCATCGACGTCGCTTTTCGGGTCGGGCCGGTTGGTGTGTTCGAGGCGGCGCGGGTGCGTCCAGGTTTGAATCTTCGCCACGGTTTCCGGTGTCAGATTGTATTCCTGGGTGAGATCCAGCATGGCATCGACCACCGGGTGTGTGCTGCCGCAGCAGGTGTATTGCTTGATGGCAATGCCGGGTTTCACGATATCCCACGGCGCGCCCCAGTGCGGAAATATTTTTGACACATCGTAATTGCCCTCACCGTTGAATACGTTGAGGTAGCCCTGTTTATGTTCGAACGCAACGGGGCTGGCGGTAAAGCCTTCGCGTGCGAGCAAGGTGGCGAACAGCGCGTTGCGCGCGCAGTTGCCCACGTGCAGCGGCTTGGTGTCGGTGCCGAAATTGGATTTCACGCCGGCCGCCATCGACGCGGCCATAGCGAGTGCGATGGCGGTTTTTTCTTCACTCAGTCCCAGCAGGTAACAGGCCGCCGCCGTGCCGCCGAAAATGCCGATGGTTACGGTGGGATGCCAGCCCTTGGTGTATTGATGGAAGTTCAGGCAAAGCGAGAGCTTGCATTCCGTTTCGAAGCCCGCCACGTAAGCGGCGATGAATTGTTCACCGCTCGCACCCACGTCATCCGCCAGTGCAAACAGTGCAGGTAGTACTGCTGCCGAGGGATGTCCACCCAGCGTGTTGCTGCAATCATCGAGATCGAGCGCATGCGCGGCGGTGCCGTTGATTTGTGCCGCATCGAGCGCGGCCACGCGGCGGTCTTGACCGAACAGCAGGCTCGGCCCGGAGGAGCCCGTGGTCACCTTGGTAACGATTTGCGTGCTTTTGTCGCGGCTGCCCGCGATCATGCAGCCGATGGTGTCGAGCAGGCCAATCTTGGCCCAATGAATCGCTTCGGGCGGAAGGTCGGCATAGCGTGTGGCCAGTATTCTTTGGGCGAGGTCAGTGGCTAACGTCATGGTTACTCCTTGTGACTGGACGGGAACTACTCTGCACGGATGCCGGCTTCTTTAACCAGTTTGTTCCACTTGGCGACTTCGGTCTTGATGTGCAGGCCGAACGCTTCAGACGTGCTGCCCACCGGCTCTGAGCCGTCGGCAGCGAGTTTGTCTTTGATGTCGGAGGCGCGCAGCGCTTTTACCGCTTCGGTGTTAAGGCGCGCAATGATCGCCGCGGGCGTTTTCAACGGCGCCACCATGCCGTACCAGCCGGCGACTTCGTAGCCCGCAACACCGGCTTCCTGCATCGTCGGCAAATCCGGCGCG
>JBEBHE010000160.1:0-10062 GCA_040081205.1 Burkholderiales bacterium
TTCTTGCACGCGAGGCTGGAATTCCTTCTCCAGCCGCTTGCTGGCCTGGTCGGCAGGCGCCGACTCCCGATTTACCCTCTCAGCATCAATGAAGCCAATTTTTATATCAGCAGCATGCGAAACCGTGGTAACGAATCCGCATGTTGCGAACATCAATATACAGACGCTGCAGCGCCATCCCATGAAAATCATCCTAAAATAAACACGCACTAGAACGCACCGCCAAACGTAAATTGGAAAGGCTGTTTACGATCCTCGACTTTATTTGTCAGCGGAATTCCTGCGCTGAGTTTAAGAGGTCCAAAAGGAGACACCCACAAAACAGAAAGCCCGGTCGAATAACGCATCTCGCCGAAATCATATTTTTTATCGGTAACCATTCCCGCATCGAAGAACGCACTCATTCTGACTGACCGGTCATTGGTCAAACCCGGAAACGGAAATAAAAACTCCGCATTAGTAAGAAGTTTTCGATTGCCGCCACGCGGGTCACCATTACCATCCCTTGGTGCAACCGTATTTAATTTGTAGCCTCTTATTGAACTCACACCGCCGGCAAAGAAGTTCTTGAAGAACGGTAAGGGCCTGTTGCCGAAACCATCGCCATAGCCGATTTCGCCGTTCAACATTACTGTGTAATCGCGTGTCAAAGGAAAATACTTTTGATACTGATATGAGCCTCTGTAATAGCGCAGTGTGCCTCCCGGCACCCCGCTTTCAGCATAAGCGCGATGATAGCTACCCGTTGTGGGATAGATCAATGAATCCCTTCCATCGCGTGCCCAGCCAATATTGGCGATCAGCGCTCGATTACTGGCGCCAAAGGTGGCAACGTAGTCCGTATAAAATAACGGGCTGTCCGTAAAAGTCTTAATGCTTGTGGCTTCAAAGACTAGCCCGTAATTAATGGTGTCGATCTCGCTGATGGGAACACCAAATCTGACGCCAGCGCCCGTGGTTTTCGTCTCATATTGACCCAAACCGTTTTCCGCTGCATCAACCTTACGGTGATAAAGGTCGTAGCCTATGCTCACACCATCCACCGTAAAATAAGGATCAGTGTAGGACAAGGAATACACAGTATTCACTTTCCCCGAATTTACCGCAGCGGATACATGTTTTCCCGAGCCGAATATATTGTTTTGCGTTACTGAACCCGATAGCAGCAAACCCGATCCACTGCCAAAACCAGCGCCCAACAGCACGCTGCCTGTTGGTTTTTCCACAACGGTTACATTGACGTCCACTTGATCCGTAGTGCCCTGCACCGCAGGCGTTTCTACATTAACTTCATTGAAGTAACCCAGCTTGTCGATGCGCTGTCGCGAAAGCGTGATCTTATCCACAGCATACCAACCGCCCTCTACCTGCCGCATTTCGCGTCGAATTACTTCATCACGAGTACGCGCGTTTCCGGCTACGTTGATACGCCGAACGTACACACGCCGACCGGGATCGATGAAAAAGGTAAAAGCCGCTTCCTTTTTTTCTTTGTTTAACTCTGGCGCCGCATTGACGTTGGCGAATGCATAGCCGTCATTGCCCAACCTGTCATTAATCTTCTTGGTTGATTCCGTCAGCTTAACCCGGGAGAACACCTCACCCGGCTTGATTGAGATAAGTTTGCGAATCTCTTCTTCAGGAATCAGGAGTTGCCCGCCGACCTTGATATCGGAAACGGTGTATTTCTCGCCCTCCGTGATACCGATCGTGATGTAAATTTCCTTCTTGTCGGGCGTAATCGATACCTGAGTGGAATCGATATTAAATTCAAGATATCCCCGATCCTGATAAAACGAACGCAGTGCTTCGAGGTCGGCCGAGAGCTTTTGGCGAGAATACTGATCCTGCTTGCTGAACCAGGTCATCATTCCGGGTTCGCGCAGATAGAAAAGGCTTGTTAACTGCTTTTCCGTGAACACTTTTGCGCCAATGATCGATATCTGGCGGATCTTGGACGAATCTCCTTCCACGACGCCAAAATTGATGGACACTCGATTCCGCTCCAGCGGCGTAATCGTTGTGCTCACCTCTGCGGCATATTTTCCGCGCGACAGGTATTGACGCTTCAATTCCTGCTCCGCACGATCTACGACGCTTTTGTCAAAAATACGACCTTCCGCAAGACCAATTTGCCGAAGGCTTTTCAGCAACGCATCCTTATCAAACTCCTTAAGGCCGGTAAAGTCGATCTGCGCAATGGACGGGCGCTCTTGCACTACGACGACGAGTGTTGCGCCATCCACTTCGAGTGTCACGTCCCGGAAAAACCCGGTCGCGAAAAGAGCGCGGATAGCCTGCGCTGCTTTTTCGTCGTTCATGGTATCGCCCACTTTTACCGGAAGGTAGCTGAATACCGTGCCAGCTTCGGTACGTTGTATTCCTTCAACCCGTATGTCCTTGATCACGAACGGATCAATCGCCAATGCCAGCGAGGCGTAAAGGACCGCCACTAGAATAACCCAAGCGCGCAAAATCAATGCCATGAACTAGCCGTTTATCAGTCGATTAACATCGTTAAAAATCGCAAATGTCATCATGAGCAACAACAAACCCACTCCGATACGTTGTCCGATTTCCATGGCGTTTTCCGACACCGGCGAGCCTTTGAAAATCTCAGCGATATAATACATCAAATGCCCCCCATCCAATAAGGGGATCGGTAGCAGATTGAGGACGCCCAAACTGATACTGATCAGCGCCAAAAAGGTGATATAAGGTATCCATCCCAGCTTGGCGGATTGACCAGCATAGTCGGCAATGGTAATGGGGCCGCTCAAGTTTTTCAGCGACACTTCCCCTACCACCATTTTGCCCAGCATTCTTAAGCTGAAAATGGACGTGTCCCAGGTCTTTGCAATCGCCTTGCCAAGACTATCCACGGGACCGTAGCTTAAGTTGACGCGATACTTGTCAAACGCCCCTCTTGGCGGTTGCAACATGGCGCCAATACGGCCTATCGAACGACCACTGGTGTCAGAGACTCTGTCCGGCGTTACCTGAATCGACGGCATGGCGTTATTCCCGCGGCGCAATTCAACAACGATTGCTTTCTCCGCATGGTCGCGAATGATCCGCGTCGCTTGATCTGCAGACTCGATACGAACATTGTTAATCGCGACAATCTCATCGCCCACCAGCAACCCAGCACGCTCAGCTGCACTCCCTGCCGCGACGCTGGTAATTTCTGGAGCACCGCGTGGTTGGAGCCGGAACAGTCCCAAAACGCGTATGAAATCTCCATCAAGATCATTTGCAGTCAACCCCGACATATCGAGCTTTCGGATGATCTTACTGCCGTCATCGGCACTGACCTGCACTTCAATCGTATTTTTAGGCACAGCTTGTTTCAGCAATTCCCAGCGAGCTTCCTGCCAAGTCGGCGTCGACTCGCCGGCAACGCTGAGTATCACATCGCCTTTTTGAAAACCTGCCATAGCAGCAGCAGAAGCCTGCGTCGGCGCATCTACAACCGGACGAATGCCCGGCACACCATGCATGAACAACACCCAGTAGAGCAGGATCGCCATTAACAGGTTAGCGAGCGGTCCCGCAATCACGATAGCGATACGCTTCCACACATTTTGGCGGTTAAACGCCCTCGGCAGCTCATCAGGTGCGACAGTACCTTCGCGCTCGTCGAGCATCTTGACGTAACCGCCGAGCGGCACTACTGCCAGCACCCATTCGGTACGATCCGTCCCCCGCACCCAGGTTTTCAGCGGCTTGCCGAACCCTACCGAGAACCGCAGCACCTTGACACCACACCAGCGCGCGACCCAATAGTGTCCCAACTCATGCGCGACGATCAGAGGCCCTAACGCCACAATAAATGCCGCCAAATAGAAAAGGATAGTCATGATCGGTATCTAAGACCGCACCGCGGCGGCGCGCGTTCCCGAACCAACGGATAGCACAACATTTCCCGACCATTGCCGCGCCCGTTCACGCGCCTCATGGTCCAGCGCCAGAACATCCTCCAGTGTGCGGGTCGCCGATGCTCGGGTTGTCGTGAATACAGTCTCAATCAATCGAGGAATGTCCGTAAACCCAAGATTTCCATCCAGAAAAAGCGCGACTGCAATTTCGTTCGCAGCGTTGATTACCGTTGCTGCGCCGTTTCCCGCTTTCAATGCTTCGAACGCCAGCGCAAGGCAGGGAAAACGATTGAGATCCGGCTTCTCAAATCGCAAGGTGGCAGTGGCTGCAAGATCGAGAAAATTAACACCATTGGTGATGCGCTGCGGATACGCCAGCGCGTGAGCAATCGGCGTCCGCATGTCGGGATTGCCCAATTGCGCCACTACGGATCCATCAACATATTCCACCATGGAATGCACGATACTTTCGGGATGTATGACGACCTCAATACGCTCGGCAGGCGCGGCAAACAACCAGTGTGCCTCGATGACTTCAAGCCCTTTGTTCATCATGGTGGCAGAATCAACGGAGATTTTGCGTCCCATCACCCAATTCGGATGCGCGCAGGCTTGCATCGGCGTCACGCTCGCGAGTTGGTGCAGCGGCGTATTGCGGAACGGCCCGCCGGATGCTGTAAGCAATATTCGCCGTACGCCGGACGCGTTGAGATCGCCGTTAAAATTGCCAGGCAGCGCCTGAAACACTGCATTGTGTTCGCTATCTATCGGCAACAGCTGAGCACCGCCTGCGCGCACAACATCCATGAACAAAGCGCCCGCAGTTACCAGAGATTCCTTGTTAGCCAGCAGCACTTTCTTTCCACTTGCCGCGGCGGCCAATGTCGGACGCAATCCGGCAATGCCAACGATTGCGGCCATCACCGTATCGACTTCTGGCAGGCTTGCAACTTCTTCGAGGGCTTTAACGCCGCATAGCACGCGCGTTGGCAGTCCTGCTTCAGTAACCTTTTGCTCGAAAACCCGTGCGGCAGCGTCGTCCATCACCACTGCGTAGGCGGGGTTAAATCGTTTGCATTGCTCCAGCAAGGTATCAATCCGTGAGTTTGCGGTAAGTGCAACCACGCGAAATCGTTGCGGGTGTTGCGACACCACATCCAAAGTATTGACGCCGATGCTTCCCGTGGAACCCAATACCGTCAAACGCTGCATCTCCGTTTGATATTGCATCAAGCGGACCAGACCAGTATCAATGCGGCAACTGGCATGCTAGATGTCAGCGCGTCCACCCGATCCAAGATTCCACCATGCCCGGGCAATATCGTTCCGCTGTCTTTCACGCCTGCGGTACGCTTGATCCACGATTCAAACAAGTCTCCCTCCACGCCAAGCACCGTCAATACCAAGAATACCGCAAGTCCAATCACACCATTCAGCACGGTATGACCAAAGGGAAAGAGCACGCTGACAATCCCATAATACAGCGTCACGCCAGCCAGGGCGCCAACAACACCCTCCCAGGTTTTGCCGGGGCTAATGGACGGCGCCAATTTACGTTTCCCCCAGCGCTTACCGCACAGGAATGCGGTGGTGTCAGAAATCCAAATGACAATCATCAGGATCAACAATATCTGTGGCTCTGCCTGCAGTTGTACCAGCGCCAACCACAGCGGCAGCAGGAGAACCAACCCGGTAAGAGCGATCAGCAGCGGATGCACCACGCGCCAACCTAACGCAAGCCACATCGGTGCGATTGCGAACCAAAACACCAATGCGATGCCATACAGCAGGATAGCGCCATGCACGTAGTCAGGCGTTACTACCCAAGTCCAAAGACTGTAGCTCAATCCTGCCACTATCAGCGCATAACTTGTTCGCATCACCGTTGACCATTTCGCCAGTGCCGCCCATTCCCATGCGCCGACCACCATCCAAGCCATCAGAAATAGCGCCCACCCAGCCTTGGGCAAGAAAAAAAGTGCCGCCAGAAATAACGGCAATGCAACAAGGGCAGTGCGAATGCGCGCGTTTAGCATGCACCTCGATCCGTCAAACGCGACAACTCAAGCACCGGAAACCAAGTGCTGAGGCATAGCATTCTCCTGCAATTGCTCACTGGTACGTCCATAGCGGCGCTCGCGTTGCTGATACGAGCCAATGGCAGCGCCCATCGCCGTCGCATCGAAATCGGGCCACAGCAAGTCGGTAAAATACAATTCGGTATAGGCCAATTGCCAAAGCAAAAAATTGCTGATGCGCTTTTCGCCGCCAGTGCGTATAAATAGATCCGGTTCTGGTGCGTCGCGCATCGCGAAATACGGCGTGAGATCCTGTTCAACATAATCATCCGTTTTCGATGGGTTGTCACGAATCATGCGATTCACCGCCTGAAGCATGTCCCAGCGCCCCCCATAGTTTGCCGCAATGGTCAAAATAAGACTTTTATTACCAAGGGTTTTTTCCTCCGCCTCACGAATGAGGCGAACAATCGATGCGTCGAACCGGGACAGATCACCGATCACCCTAAAACGAATATCGTTCTTATGCAGTTTAGCGACTTCATTTTCCAGCGCATGCACAAAAAGCTGCATCAGGAACTTCACTTCTTCGAGCGGTCGGCGCCAATTTTCGCTGCTGAACGCAAACAGCGTCAGGTAGTCAACGCCGATGTCTGCACAAGTACGTACCACGCTGCGCACTGCTTCGACACCACGTTTGTGGCCGGCAATACGCGGCAAAAATCGTTGCTTCGCCCAACGTCCATTGCCATCCATGATGATAGCAACATGACGCGGAATTTGCCGCGCTTCGGGCACCACCTGCGTAGAGCTGGGGGCCGTTGACACGAATTTACACCGCCATCAATTCCGCTTCCTTCGCCAGTAACGCCTTGTCGATTTCAGCGATATGGCGGTCGGTAAGCTTTTGAATATCTTCCTGCGCGCGCCGCTCGTCGTCTTCGGCGATGGACTTTTTCTTGAGCAGATCCTTCAACTGCGTGTTGGCATCGCGACGCACATTGCGTACCGCCACTTTCGCGTTTTCACCCTCGCCTTTGACAATTTTAGTCAGGTCACGCCGGCGTTCCTCGGTCAGCGAGGGCATCGGCACCCGCACAATGTCGCCCGTCGTACTGGGATTCAGTCCCAGATCAGCGTCACGAATGGCTTTCTCGATGACACTTGCCATTTTCTTTTCCCAAGGCGACACGCCGATCGTCCGCGCGTCAATCAATGTCACATTAGCCACACCAGGAATCGCGGTTGGTGTACCGTAGTAATCCACCATCACATGGTCGAGTATTCCGGGGTGCGCACGACCTGTGCGTACTTTTGCCAGATCAACTTTCAACGCTTCAAGCGATTTCTTCATCTTCTGCTCAGCGATGCTCTTGACATTGGCGATCATGATTTCCTCCGCTGGTCTGAATTACGCATGCACTCACGCACGTACCATAGTACCTTCGTCCGCGCCCATCACCACTCTTTTAAGCGCGCCCGGCTCGAAAATACTGAATACGTTGATCGGCAGCTTCTGATCGCGACACAACGTTAGCGCCGTCGCGTCCATCACTTTGAGATTCTTGATAATCGCTTCGTCAAATGTCAGGCTTTTGTAGCGCACCGCACTCTTGTCTTTTTTCGGGTCGGCGCTATACACGCCATCCACTTTGGTTGCTTTTAGCACCAGTTCCGCATTGATTTCCATGCCGCGCAATGCGGCTGCAGTATCGGTGGTGAAAAAGGGATTACCAGTGCCGGCCGCGAAAATCACGATCTTGCCTTCTTCAAGGTAGCGCATAGCCTTGCCGCGTATGTACGGTTCAACCACCGCTTCCACATTCAACGCGGATTGCACACGACTAATAATATTCGCCCGACGCATCGCGTCCTGCAAAGCGAGCGCGTTCATGATCGTCGCCAGCATACCCATGTAATCGGCGGTCGCGCGATCCATATGCGCCGCCGCTGGCGCCACACCGCGAAAAATATTGCCGCCACCGATCACCACTGCGATTTCAACACCGAGTTTTGCCACATCGCCGATTTCACCGACGATGCGTTCGATTACTTCCTGATTGATGCCGTAACTGTCCTCACCCATCAGCGCTTCACCGCTCAGTTTTACCAGGATGCGCTTATAGACGGGCCTGTCCAGCATGTTTATTCCTTAAGCGTTTGTTTTTAATGACTATTTATTTGCGGCGCTCACGGCTGCCATCACTTCTGCGGCAAAGTCGTCTTTCTTCTTCTCCAGTCCTTCGCCGACGATGTAGAGCGAAAACGATGCGACGGATGCGTTGTTTGCTTTGAGCAATTGCTCCACCGTTTGCTTGTCGTTTTTAACAAACGGCTGGCCGAGCAGCGTGACTTCCTTCAAATACTTTTGCACCGATCCTTCCACCATTTTAGCGACGATATCCGCAGGCTTGCCGGATTCTGCTGCTTTCGCTGCCGCGATGTCGCGCTCTTTCTGAATCAAAGCAGCGGGCACTTCTTCTTTGGCCAGCGACACCGGTTTGGTAGCAGCGATGTGCATCGCCAGATCTTTGCCCAAGGCTTCTTCGCCGCCAACCACGTCAATCATCACGCCAATCTTTGAACCGCCGTGTATATACGAAGCCAGTTTGCCTTTCGCTGCTAAGCGCACAAAGCGGCGCAGGCTGACGTTTTCGCCGAGCTTGCCCACCAGTGTCTTACGGGTTTCTTCAACCGACGTTCCATTCAAATCCAAAACCGACAATGCGGCAACGTCAGCAGGATTCTTGCTCGCAACCAATCCGGTAACGGCTCCGGCAAAGCTCAGGAAATCCGAATTCTTCGCTACGAAATCGGTTTCGCAATTCACTTCCAGTAGTGCGCCCAGCTTGCCGTCCGCCGCGATGTACGTAGCAACCACGCCTTCCGCCGCAACACGCGATGCCGCTTTAGTTGCTTTGTTGCCCAGTTTCACCCGCAGAATTTCTTCTGCCTTACCCATATCGCCAGCTGCTTCAGTCAGCGCTTTTTTGCATTCCATCATCGGCGCGTCGGTCTTCTCACGCAGTTCCTTAACCATCCCCGCGGTAATATCCGCCATTACAAACTCCATCCGTTAAAAAAGGGGCGCCCATCCGAGCGGCCCCTTGTTGCATGCAATATTTCGCTACTTGCTTTCTTCGACTTCAACAAACTCTTCGCCGCCGGGCGCGACGATTTCATTCAGGCTGTCGTTTCGGCCTTCAAGAATCGCATCCGCCATGCCGCGCGCGTACAGGCGAATGGCACGACTGGAGTCGTCGTTGCCGGGGATCACATAATCAATGCCTTCCGGTGTGTGATTGGTATCCACCACGCCGATCACTGGCACGCCCAGCTTATTGGCTTCCGCCACCGCATTTTTCTGGTAACCCACATCGATCACAAACATCGCATCGGGCAGGCCATCCATATCCTTGATGCCGCCGAGGCTGCGCTCGAGCTTGGCTAATTCCCTCTGGAACAGCAAGCCTTCTTTCTTGATAAGTTTTTCAACCGAACCATCGGCCACCATCGCTTGCATGTCCTTCAGGCGCTTGATCGACAGCTTGACCGTTTTGTAGTTGGTCAACATGCCGCCGAGCCAGCGATCGTCCACGAACGGGGTGGCGCAACGAATCGCTTCTTCGCGAATGATCTCTTGCGCTTGGCGCTTGGTAGCGACGAACAATACCGTGCCGCGATTGGCAGTCAGTTTGCGCACGAACTTCAGCGCATCCTGATACATTGCGAGGGTTTTCTCGAGGTTGACGATGTGAATCCGATTGCGATGACCGAAAATGTACGGGGCCATCCGCGGGTTCCAGAATCGGGTCTGGTGTCCAAAATGGACGCCGCATTCCAACATTTCTCGCATAGTGACTGACATTAACTTCTCCTGTTTGGGTTGAGCCTCCATCCGCCAATATCCTGTTGGTCAGGACACCCAATGTGCAACGTTCGCGTGTGGTGCAAACGTTCGTAGCACGGGGCGGATGTGCGTATTTTTAACCCCAGATGGTTCCCGGTGACGGCCACCGGCAATGCCAAATTGAGCTAACTTGCTATTTTAGCATGATAATTTGACTTCTTTCAAGGTCTTGCAAGCGCAGGCAGCCATACCAGCGCGGCCATAATACCTATTAAAAACAAATACTTAGTTTAAAAATGAAATCGCAGGATTCAGC
>JBEBHE010000161.1:0-10061 GCA_040081205.1 Burkholderiales bacterium
GTCCATAAACAATCCGGCGACGTTGCAGCCCGTCTGCTGCGTGATTTCCTGAAAGCACGTCGGGCTGGTGACATTAATTTCCGTCAGACAACTGCCGATGACATCCAGCCCCACCAGCAACAACCCTTGCGCGTGCAACAGCGGCGCCAGCGTTTCGGCAATTTCACGATCCCGTACAGTGAGTTCGCGCGCCACACCGGTGCCGCCTGCCGCGAGATTGCCGCGCGTCTCGCCGGTCTTGGGTATGCGCGCCAGACAAAACGGCACCGGCTTGCCGCCGATCAACAGCACACGCTTGTCGCCCGCCACTATTTCCGGCAAATAGCGCTGCGCCATGATGGTGCGCGTGCCAAGTTGCGTCAGGGTCTCGATAATCACGCTGAAATTCGGATCATCCTTGCGCACGCGAAATATCGACGAACCACCCATGCCATCCAGCGGCTTAAAAATCGTATCACCGTGTTCCGCCACAAACTCGCGCAGCACCGTTTCCAGTCGCGTCACCACGGTTGGCGCGATGAACTGCGCGTAACGCGCAATCGCCATTTTTTCGTTGTGGTCGCGGATGGCGCGCGGGCGATTGAACACGCGCGCGCCCTGCGACTCCGCCATCTCCAGCAAATAGGTGCTGTACACGTATTCCATGTCGAACGGCGGGTCTTTGCGCATAATCACCGCGTCGAACGCAGCGAGATCGGTTTCAACCGCCGCTTCACTGCGATACCACGCCGCCGTATCGTTTTGTTCGCCGGTAAGATGCAGCCGTGCGGCATTACCCGCCACGCGATGCTTGCGCCAGAAAATATCCGCCTGCTGTAGCGTGTGCAACTCGCAGCCGCGCGCGGCGGCTTCGCGCATCATGGCGAACGACGTATCCTTATAAATCTTGAACGCGTCGAGCGGATCAACGATAAAGGCCAGCCTCATGCCGCAGCCGCAGTGCCATCGGGCTGCACCAGCGACGACGTGCGCTCCAGCTCAATCGAGGCTGCCAGCAACGCCAACCGCGCGATCACGCCATAGGCGTAAAAACGGTTCGGCGCACAATCGGGATCGTCCGGATTCGGCGACGAACACGGCTCGGCAAACGCCAGCGGCTCGAACTGCATGCCCGGCGCGTTAAGATTCTGATCCTTGCCGCGCTGCGTATTTAACCGATAAAAACCACCGACCACAAAACGGTCGATCATATACACCACGGGCTCGGCCACGGCATCGCGAACGGTCTCAAACGTGTAAACGCCTTCCTGCACCAGCACCTCCTGCACCTGCATGCCTTCCTTGACCACCGCCATCTTGTTGCGCTGCTTGCGATTCAGGCCGCGCACCTCGGACGCATCCTTCACCGTCATGATACCCATGCCGTAAGTGCCGGCGTCGGCCTTGACGATCACGAATGGCTCATCGGTGATGCCGTATTCTTTGTATTTGGCGCGAATGTCGTTGAGAATTTCCGATACATAACCCGCGAGACATTCTTCGCCTTGATGCTCCTGAAAGTTGATCTTGCCGCACATCTCAAAGTACGGATTGATCAGCCACGGATCGACACCGAGCATCTGCGCGAATTCTGTTGCGACATCGTTATAGGCTTCGAAATGATTCGATTTGCGGCGCACCGCCCATCCCGCATGCAGCGGCGGAAACAGCGGCTGTTCGATGTTGCGCAGCACCTCGGGTATACCGGCCGAGAGATCGTTATTCAGCAGCACCACGCACGGATCAAACCCGTCCAGCCCCAGACGGTTGCCCGAACGTTTCAACGGCTCGAGCTTGAGTGTCTTGCCATCGGGCAAGTCCACCGTCATCGGCGCGTTCAATCCTGGCAACAGACTGCCGATGCGCACGTTCATGCCGGCGTGACGCAATATACGCGCGAGTGTGGCGACGTTTTGCAGATAGAACTGATTGCGCGTGTGATTTTCGGGAATCAGCAGCGCGTCGCGCGCATCCGGGCAGATTTTTTCAATCGCCGTCATCGCTGCCTGCACGCACAGCGCATGAAAATCCGGATTCAGATTGTTGAAGCCGCCGGGATACAAATTGGTATCCACCGGCGCCAGCTTGAATCCGCTGTTGCGCAAATCCACCGAACCGTAAAACGGCGGCGTGTGCTCCAGCCACTGGCCGCGAAACCAGTGTTCAATGCTGATCGATTGCGCCAGCAACCGGCTTTCCAGCGCCGGGGGCGGACCGGACAACGCCGTGGTAAGTCGAGGGACGGCTGACATGGGATTCCTAGACCATTAACTGCCGCTATTTTAATTCAGTACGGCAACGCAAGCACGGACCTTCGAGTCATGTTTTGCCGCTGCGGCCACTTATGGTTACGGCGCGGCGCGGGTTTTGCCATCCAACCGCTTGCTCACATAAGACCCCGGCGCATCCTCCAGCGCCTTTAACTTGCCCTTGCCGGGAACGCGCGCGGGGACTTTGCCGCCGCCGTGTTTGTCCACCCACTGCTGCCAATCCGTCCACCACGACCCGGCATGCTGCTTCGCGCCGCTTAACCATGCATCGGGATCGGCTGCAGGTTTGTCGTTGGTCCAATAACCGTATTTGTTTGCCGCAGGCGGATTGACGATTCCCGCGATGTGCCCCGAACCGCCGAGCACGAAGCGCACCGGGCTGTTGAACACGCGCGCACCCGCGTAAACCGTTTTCCACGGCGCGATATGGTCTTCGACGGTGGAAATAAAATACAGCGGGGTCTTCACCTTAGCCAAATCAATCGGCGTGTTGTTCAGGGTCAATCCTCCCGGTTTGCGCAGGAGATTTTTCAGATACATATTGCGCAGGTAGTAGCTGTGCATGGCCGCCGGCATGCGCGTGGAATCCGCATTCCAGTAGAGCAAATCGAACGGCATCGGATCGCGGCCCATCAGGTAATTATTAACCACGAACGACCAGATCAGATCATTAGCACGCAGCATGTTAAACGTGGTCGCCATCTCCGACCCTTCGAGATAGCCGCGTTTGTTCATGCGCTTTTCGAGCGCGGCGATCTGCTGTTCGTCGATGAACACTTCGAGTTCACCCGCCTGCTCGAAATCCACCAGCGTCGCGAAGAACGTGGTGCTCGCCACGCGCTTGTCGTTCTTTGCCGTCAGATACCCCAACGTAGATGCCGTGAGCGTGCCGCCGAGACAAAATCCGATCAGATTGAGATCGTCAGCACCCGCCGCTTTTAGCGCGGCATCAATCGCTGCCAGCGTGCCTTCGTTCAGATAATCCTCGAACGTCTTGCCCGCGTGTTTGGCATCGGGGTTGATCCACGACACGATGAACACGGTGTGCCCTTCACCCACCGCCCAGCGCACAAAAGAATTATCGGCGCGCATATCAAGCACGTAGAACTTGTTGATCCACGGCGGCACGATCAGCAGCGGACGCCGATAGACCTCTTTCGTGGTGGGCGTGTACTGAATCAACTGCATCAAATCGTTTTGAAACACTACTTTGCCCGGCGTGGCCGCGATATTTTCACCCAGCTTGAAGGCGCTGCCATCAACCATTTTCACGCGCAATTGCGCACCGTCGCCGCGCGCCAGATCATCCAGCAGGTTGTTGAATCCCTTGAGCAGATTTTTCCCGCCGCTGCGCACAGTTTCCTGCAACACCTCCGGGTTAGTGAGCGCAAAATTTGACGGCGACAGCGCGTCGATATACTGGCGCGTGTAGAAATCAACCTTCTTCGCCGCCGACTCATCCAACCCCTGCACATCGCACATGGCTTTGTGCAGATGGCGCGATGCAATCAGATACGACTGCTTGAGATAATCGAACAGAAATTTATTCTGCCAGTCTTCGTGACGAAAGCGGCGGTCGCCTCTGTGCACCTCCGCCACCGGCGCGGGCTTTTGTCCTGCCATCGCCAGCCACGTGTTCTGCCATAACGCAGCGTAGTCCTGCCACACTTTCATTTGCGCTTGCGCAAACTGCGACGGATCACTCGCCATTTTCACCCACGCGTCGAAAAACGCCCGTGCAATGCCGAGTTCGTCGTCGAACGCTTTTTGCGGATTCGTACCGGCTTTATGCATCGCGCGTGCGAGCAGTTCGCCGCTCTTTTGCGCAATGCCGGCGTAAAGCTGCATCATCTCCGCCGGATCAAACGGCTTTTGCGGTTGTTCGTTGGTACCCATCAAACTTTCTCCATGCACTGAAATTGGTAGCCACCGTTGCCGTCAGTAATGCGGCGCAGAATGCCGCGATGCATCAGATGGTTCAGGTGGGCAATGGCTTCGCCCATAGCAAACAACAAATGGTGGTCGTCAAATTTTCGGTCAAACAACACCGGCAGCACGTCCGCCGCGCTTTGCGGTGTGACACAGGCTTCCGTCAGTCGTTCGAGCCGTGAATGATGATGCTCACGCAACGTCTCCACCCGCGCGTGCAGGCCGTGAAACGGCAAACCGTGCGAAGGCAGCACCAGCGTGTTGGCATCCAGCGCCGCGTAGCGTGTGAGCGAATCCAGAAACTCGCCGACCGGATCGGCCTCCGGCTCCGCCGGCCACACGCTCACGTTGGTGGAGATACGCGGCAACAGCATATCGCCCGCGATAAACACGCCGAGTTTTTCGCAAACCAGGCTCGCGTGTTCAGGCGAGTGGCCGTGGCCGACGACTACGCGCCAATGATTCGCGCCGATAACAATGGTTTGGTTGTCGCGCATGCGCCGGTGCGCGTGCGGCAGCGTGGGCACGCCGCGCGGGTAAAGATTGTCGCGCGCTTCGATCCATTTCATGCGCCCGGCATCAAGCCCGTGCCGCATCATCAGTTCGCGCTGGCGTTCCGGCTCAATGCCTCCCAGCCGGTTATGCACCAGATGCGCCTGCAAAAATTCCGCCTTGGTCATCCACGGCGTGAGTTGATGCTTGTCGCACAACCAATCACACAGCCCTATATGATCGGGATGAAAATGCGTCACGATCACGCGCGTCACCGGCTTGCCGCCAAGATGCTGCGCAACGATTTGTTCCCAGCAACCGCGCGCTTCGTCGGTGGCAAAGCCGCAATCGACGATCGTCCAGCCGTCGCCGTCTTCGAGCAGCCACAGATTGATGTGATTCAACACAAACGGCAGCGGCATGCGCAGCCAATAAACGCCCGGCGCGACGGCGGCAATCGTGCCCGGCGCGGGCGGTTCGGAGATTGGATAACTCAGGATTGCCAAGTCAGTGCCTGGCTTTTTCAGGGCGGTTACGGCGTGCATGGTTATTGCGGTAGTGCGAACATCCGCGCGAACCAATGACGCAAAAGTCAGCGCTGACGTAATATCCTTATGTTGGTGTTTGCCAAGGGGTTTTTGAGAATACTGGCTTATATTGCAAAGCACAATAGCCGCACTTTTTGTCCATCGTTTGGCAAGTGCCCGCTTATAGGTGCCGGTTATCCGGCCCATCATCGCGCATACTTTTTAAGTATCTGTTTTATATAATGTATTTATGAACTCGCTATTCCCGTTACATGAGGAGCTAGAGCTGTTACGCACCAGCGTGGCTACCTTCGCACGTGAGCAAATCGCACCGCGCGCCGCAGCAATCGACAAAAGCAACGCGTTTCCGCGCGACTTGTGGCCGAAGCTGGGCGAACTGGGATTACTGGGTATCACCGTCGAGGAAGCCTTCGGCGGCGCCGGCATGGGCTACCTCGCGCAGGTGATCGCGATGGAAGAAATCAGCCGCGCCTCGGCCTCGGTCGGGCTGTCGTACGGTGCGCACGCCAATCTGTGCGTGAACCAGATTCGCCGTAACGGCAACGATGCGCAAAAACGCCGCTATCTGCCCAAACTGATTTCCGGAGAACACGTCGGTGCGCTGGCGATGAGCGAAGCCGGTTCCGGCTCCGATGTGGTGAGTATGCGTCTGCGCGCGGATATCAAGGGCGACCGCTATGTGCTGAACGGCACAAAAATGTGGATCACCAACGGCCCCGATGCCGACACGCTGGTGGTTTATGCCAAGACTGATTTGGCTGCCGAGGCAAAAGGGGTAACAGCGGGCATCACGGCGTTCATCGTCGAAAAATCGTTTAAAGGATTCAGCGCTTCACCCAAGCTCGACAAGCTCGGCATGCGCGGCTCGAACACCTCGGAACTGGTATTCGAAGATTGCGAAGTGCCCGCCGAAAACGTGCTGGGCGTAGTCAACAAAGGCGTGAACGTGCTAATGAGCGGCCTCGACTACGAGCGCGCCGTGCTCGCGGGCGGCCCGCTCGGCATCATGCAGGCGTGCCTGGACGTGGCGCTGCCCTATTTGCATGAGCGCAAACAATTCGGCCAGGCCATCGGCGAATTCCAGTTGATGCAAGGCAAACTCGCGGACATGGTCACCACGTTGAATGCCTGCCGCGCCTATGTGTACGCGGTGGCACGCGCCTGCGACGCGGGCAATATCACACGTCGCGATGCTGCCGGTGCGATACTCTATTCCGCCGAACGCGCTACCGAGCTCGCGCTGCAAACCCTGCAATGTCTCGGCGGCATGGGTTATATGAATGACAGTCCGGCGGGCCGCTTGTTGCGCGACGCCAAGCTATACGAGATCGGCGCGGGCACATCCGAGATACGCCGCTGGTTAATTGGCCGCGAGTTGTTTGACGAAACGAGGTAAACCGATGAGCATCGTGAAGAAACTCCATACACCCCTGTGCGATCTACTCGGCACACGTCTGCCGATTATTCAGGCGCCGATGGCCGGCGGCACTACCACACCGGCGCTGGTGGCGGCATCCAGCAAGGCAGGCGCGCTCGGCTCATTCGGATTCGCCTACACGCAACCTGAAGCGATGCAGCGCGACGTTGAGGCGGTGCGCGCGCTGACCGATGCGCCGATCAATCTCAATTTTTTTGTCAACGCGCAACCCGCCGCCATCGCGCCGGAATCGCAATCCGCCGCCATCGCGGCAGTCGCCGGTTATTACCAGGCGCTGGGCTTACCTGCCCCCACGCCCGCGCGCACACCCTACGCGCCCGATCTCAATGCACAACTCTCTATGGCTGAAAACATCAAGCCGGCGGTGCTGACGTTTCATCTGAACGATCTGCCCGCCGAAAGACTGAAACGGCTGCGCGCGCTCGGCATCAAAACCGGCGGAAGCGCCACTTGCGTCGCCGAAGCGCTGCATCTCGAAGCGATCGGCGTCGATTTCATTATCGCGCAAGGCGGTGAAGCCGGCGGCCATCGCGGCACGTTTCAGCGCAATCCTTATGATGCGATGACTGGCACGCTGGCGCTGACACGGCTGATCGTGCGCGCAGTAAACATTCCGGTGGTGGCCGCCGGCGGCATCATGGACGGCGCGGGCATCGCCGCGGTACTCGCGCTCGGCGCACAAGGCGCGCAACTCGGCACGGCATTTCTGCCCTGCACGGAAAGCGGCGCGCCGCGCATCCACAAAGACAGTCTGCTTGCGGCGCGTGAAGACACTACCACCATGACCGAAAAATTTACCGGCAAACCCGCACGCGGACTCGTCAATCGTTACATGCGGGAAATGAATGCGAGCAACGCGCCGCAACTGGCGTTTCCGGCACAAGGCGTTTTATCGGGCCCTTTGCGCGCTGCATCGGGCAAGGCGGGCAATCCGGATTATCTGGCAATGTGGGCAGGGCAGGCTGCGCCGCTGTCGCGGGAGTTGTCTGCGGCACAACTGGTCATCACACTGGAACACGAGACGCTGGAGGCGCTGGACCGGCTCGCCGCACTGCGCCGCTAATCAAGGAGTCTTATCATGGCTAACCCGATTGATTTCTATTTCGATTTCTCATCGCCATACGGCTACTTCGCTGCCGCGAAAATCGACGCGCTCGCGGCAAAGCACGGACGCAGCGTGAACTGGCGACCGATGCTGCTCGGCGCGGTATTCAAGATGAATGGCCAGCAACCGCTGCCGAACATCCCGCTGAAAGGCAGCTATGCCAAACACGACATGCTGCGCTCAGCGCGCTGGTTCGAGGTGCCGTTCAAGATTCCATCCAGGTTCCCGATCAACGCTGTTGCCCCTTGCCGCGCGTTCTATTGGACGCACGACAAGGACGCCGCGCTGGCAAAAAAATTAGCGCTCGCCTTGTATCACGCCTACTTCGCCGAAGACCGTGATATCTCGAGCCCCGAAGTCACCGGCAACGTCGCCGCCAAACTCGGTATCGACAAAGTGACGCTGGCAGCAGCGCTGAACGACGCGGCCGTCAAGGAGCGCACCAAAAGCGAAGTGGATGCTGCCATTGAACGAGGCGTGTTCGGCTCGCCGTATATCGTGATCGACGGCGAACCGTTCTGGGGCGCGGACCGGCTGGATCAGATGGAAGCCTGGCTTACCAAAGGCAAATGGTAGAAATCGTCGCTATTCAAGCGGACATCGTATCGCTTGAAGTCGATGCTATCGTCAACGCCGCCAACACGTCATTGCTCGGCGGCGGCGGCGTGGATGGCGCGATACACCGCGCGGCGGGGCCTGAGTTGCTCGCGGAATGCCGATTGCTTAACGGCTGCAACACCGGGCAGGCAAAAATGACACGAGGCTACCAATTGCCTGCGAAGCAAGTGATCCACACGGTCGGCCCGGTTTGGCAAGGCGGCAACTCGGGCGAGCCGGCATTGCTGGCATCCTGCTATCGAACCAGTCTGGCACTCGCGGCAAAACACACGATCAAAACCATCGCGTTTCCGGCCATCAGTTGCGGGGTTTACGGCTATCCGCTGGCGCAAGCCGTAGCAATTGCGATACGCGAGTGCCGAGCTTCAGCGTGCGGCGACATCTTCGAGAAAATTATTTTTGCGTGTTTTGATGCGACGATGCTTGCGCTCTACGAAACGGCGCTTGCGAAAGCCTGACCATGCCCGTCATCAAAAGCAAACTCGACACCAGCAGCGCGGCGTTCACGGCAGCTCAGCAAGCCATGCGTGAGCGCGTAACGCAACTGGAACAAATCACCACGACCACCATGCGCGGCGGCGACGAAACGGCGCGCAGCCGCCACATCAGCCGCGGCAAAATGCTGCCGCGCGAGCGTGTTGCGGCGTTGCTCGACCGCGATACGCCGTTTCTCGAATTATCAAAGCTCGCGGCACACGACGTCTACGATGAGGCCGTGCCCTCGGCAGGCATCATCACCGGCGTCGGCACCGTCAACGGACAGACGTGCGTGATCATTGCCAACGATGCCACGGTGAAAGGCGGCACGTATTACCCGCTCACCGTCAAAAAACATTTGCGCGCGCAGGACATCGCACGCAAGAATCATTTGCCTTGCATTTACCTGGTCGATTCCGGCGGCGCGCATTTGCCTAGCCAGGACGACGTGTTTCCCGACCGCGACCACTTCGGGCGTATTTTTTACAACCAGGCGCGCATGTCCGCCGATGGCATCGCGCAGATCTCGTGCGTGATGGGATCGTGTACCGCAGGCGGCGCGTATGTGCCGGCGATGAGCGACGAAACCATCATCGTCAAAAATCAGGGCACGATTTTTCTGGCGGGGCCGCCGCTGGTCAAAGCTGCCACCGGCGAAACCGTCAGCGCCGAAGCGCTCGGCGGTGCGGATGTGCATACGCGCTTGTCGGGCGTAGCCGATCATCTCGCGGAAAATGACGCGCACGCTTTGGAGCTGGTTCGCGCATCTGTAAAAAATGTCAATAAAAACAAATATTTATCTATCAATCGCGAATCGGCGCGCATGCCACTGCTGGACGCGGCTGAACTCGA
Source organism: Burkholderiales bacterium (assembly GCA_040081205.1). GTDB lineage: Bacteria > Pseudomonadota > Gammaproteobacteria > Burkholderiales > SG8-41 > UBA5216. The sequence continues at coordinate 9,709 of JBEBHE010000161.1, forward strand.
CGGCGTGATTCCCGCCAATCCGCGCACACCGTTTGATGTGCGTGAAATTATCGCGCACGTCGTCGATGGTTCGGAGTTTGATGAATTCAAGGCACGCTACGGCACGACGCTGGTCACCGGCTTTGCGCGCATCGATGGCTGGCCGGTGGGCATCGTGGCTAACAATGGCATTTTGTTTTCGGAATCGGCGCTGAAAGGCGCGCACTTCGTCGAGTTGTGTTGCCAGCGCAATGTACCGCTGGTGTTTTTGCAAAACATCACCGGCTTCATGGTGGGCGCGAAAGCGGAAACCGGCGGCATTGCCAAAGACGGTGCGAAAATGGTGATGGCGGTCGCCTGCGCGCGCGTGCCGA
>JBEBHE010000464.1:0-2670 GCA_040081205.1 Burkholderiales bacterium
CCCATAACACAGTGCCATATGAAACATCGTATGGGTTCCCGCCTGCGCGGGAACGACAGATATGGTTTTTCTGGCGAGTACGGTAGTACGTTAGTAACGTTAAACGGATAAATCCATGATGAACTTTCGCACGGTGTTTTTTGGCGCCACTGCACTCACGCTGTCAACGCTGCTCCAGGCCCAACCCTACCCCTCCCGCGCCATTCGCCTGATCGTGCCGCAAGCGCCGGGGAGCGCCTCCGACACCGTGGCACGCATCGTCGCCGGAGAGCTTACGCAGCGACTGGGCCAGCAAGTCGTTGTCGATAACCGCCCGGGCGGCGCACTGACCATCGGCATTGATATGGTGGTCAAGGCCGCACCCGACGGCTACACGCTGGGCTACGCGCCGATCGGCTCATTGGTAATCGGCCCCAATATGTTTCGCAAGCCGCCGTATGACGTGAACAAGGATATCGCCGCTGTGGCGCAGGTGGCGTTCAACCAGATGCTGCTTGCCGGTTCGCCGAAACATCCGTTCAAGAGCGTGCAGGAAGTGCTCGACTTCGCGAAACAAAATCCCGGAAAGCTTTCCAATGCGTCGTCGGGTAACGGTTCACCCGGCCATGTGGGTTTTGAATTATTCAGGAATATGGCGGGACTGAACGTGGTGCATGTGCCGTACAAAGGCGGCGCTGCGGCGATCACTGACTTGATCGCGGGCCAGGTGCATTTGATGATGGAAAGTTTGAACTCCATCACGCCGCACGCGAAAGCCGGACGCGTGCGCGCGCTGGGCGTGACCGCGCTCAAACGCTCGCCCGCCGTGCCCGACGTGCCCACCATTGCCGAATCCGGTGTGCCGGGCTACGAAGCGACCACCTGGAACGGCCTCATCGCACCCGCGGGTACGCCGCGCGACATCATTCAGCGGCTCAATGCCGAGATCAACAAAATTCTGGTATCGCCGTCGCTAAAAGAAAAATTCGCGCTGATCGGCGCCGAGCCTACGCCTGCGTCGCCGGAAGCATTCGCGAAACTGATAAAAAGTGAAAACGTGAAGTGGGCGGATGTGATTAAACGCTCTGGTGCAAAAATAGATTAAATCTCAAAATTTTTCTCCCTGTCATTTCCGCGCAAGCGGAATGGCGGTGGTGGTGTAGAACGTACCTGACTCAATGCACAGGAGGACGTGATGAAATTTCTGCTGAAGACAACGACGTTAGCGTTTGTGGCGGTACATGCAATGTGCATCAGTGCGGTATCCGCCCAAACCTGGCCCGGCAAACCGATACGCATGGTGCTGCCGTTTCCGCCCGGCGGCCCCACCGATCTGCTCGGCAGACAACTTGCGCTGAAACTTTCCGAGAACGTTGCGCAGCCGGTGGTACCTGAAAACCGTCCGGGCGCAGGGGGCAACCTCGGCACGGAAATCGCGGCAAAGTCGCCTGCCGATGGTTATACCATCGTAGTGGCCTCCAACATTCTCGCCATCAGTCCCAACCTGTATCGCAAACTCAACTACGATCCGATCCGCGATCTGGCGCCGATTGCAATGGTGGCGCAGGTGCCGAACGTGTTTATCTGTCATCCGTCCATCCCCGCGAAGAATCTTAAAGATCTGGTCGCCGCCGCGCGCAACGCACCCGGCAAACTCACGTTCAGCTCCGGCGGTCTCGGCACCGGCCAGCATCTCGCCGGCGAAATGTTCAAATCGTTCAGCAAACTCGACACGCTGCATGTGCCGTACAAAGGCTCCGGCGTGGCGATGCTCGGCATGATCGGCGGCCACGTGGACATGATGGTCATCGGCGTGCCGCCTGCCGTGCCGCATATCCAGAGCGGAAAAGTGCGCGCGCTGGCAGCGCTGTCGGCGGAACGCCTTGCCGTGTTGCCCAACGTGCCCACGTCGAAGGAATCGGGCTTTCCCGGCTACGAAATCACCAGTTGGTACGGCATCCTCGCGCCGGCCAACACGCCGCGCGACATCATCACGCGATTGAATGCGGAGCTGGGCAAAATCGTCGCCGCGCCCGACACGCGTGATCGTCTGGTCGCGGGCGGCTTCGACCCCATGACCAGCACGCCGGAACGATTCGGCGAATTCATCAAAACCGAAACCGCGCGCTACGCCAAAGTCATCAAGGACGCGAAGCTGGAGTTGCAACAGTAGGATCGCCCTGCCACCGCAGCCATCAACCGCACTGCAAAACGCATTGAATAATAAATACCGGATCAACGCGTTCGTCGCACTGTCGCTGCTGATGAGCAGCGCACAGGCGGCATTCCCCGATCGCCCGATACGATTTGTGGTGCCGTTCCCACCCGGCGGCTCATCCGATACCGTCGCGCGCCTGGTAGCGCAGCGCTCGGCAGAGCATCTCGGTCAGCAAATCGTGATCGATAATCGTGCCGGCGGCAGCGGCGCAATCGGCGTTGAAATTGTGGCGCGCGCCGCAGCCGATGGACATACATGGGCGCTGGGCACCACCAGCACGCATGCCATTTCGCCGGCGACGAACCCCGGCGCTGTTGATCCCGTTCGCCACTTCACGCCGGTCACGCTGCTCGGCGATTCGCCGTACTTCGTGGTGGTGCATCCTTCGGTGCCCGCGCAAAACATCAAAGAGCTGATTGCGCATGCGCGAGCGACTCCCGGAAAACTTAATTACGCATCGGCTGGCAATGCCA
>JBEBHE010000162.1:0-10056 GCA_040081205.1 Burkholderiales bacterium
TCGGGTAATTTTGGTTTCTAAAAATTACCTTTAAAAACATATAGTTAAACAAAAATCTCAGCGGGGGTTTCCAAAAAAAACCGGCCCATAAACACATGGCCGGCTTCGAATCAGCGCAGTGCGAGCACTATGCTGTTACCTCCTCCTTGACTTGTTCAACTTGTACGGTTGGCTCCGGACGATCAACAAGTTCCACAAACGCCATCGGCGCGTTATCACCTTTGCGGAATCCGAATTTCAGAATACGCAAGTAACCACCGTTACGCTTAGCATAGCGAGGACCAATTTCAGCGAACAGCTTAGTAACGTTGTCGCGATCGCGCAAACGGTTAAACGCAAGACGGCGATTAGCGAGCGATGGGGATTTTCCAAGCGTAATGATGGGCTCGACAACACGACGTAGTTCTTTCGCCTTGGGCAACGTGGTTTTAATCGCCTCATGCTTGAGAAGAGAGTTTGCCATGTTGCGCAGCATCGCCAAACGATGGCTGCTGGTGCGGTTAAGCTTCCGTAATCCGTGACCGTGACGCATGATAATTCCTTGTTATTCGCGCAAGCGAGCGAGCCGCCGCTTAAAGCTTTTCCAGCCCGGCTGGCGGCCAATTCTCCAACTTCATGCCTAACGTCAGGCCGCGTGAAGCCAGTACCTCTTTAATTTCATTGAGCGACTTGCGACCCAGGTTTGGCGTCTTCAACAATTCGGTTTCTGAACGCTGAATCAGGTCGCCGATGTAATAAATGTTCTCCGCTTTCAAACAGTTGGCGGAACGCACGGTAAGCTCCAAATCATCCACCGGACGCAGCAACACTGGATCAACCTGCGTCGCGCGCTTCTCTTCGATCAGCGCCGGCGTGCCAGTGAGATCAGCAAATACCGACAGTTGCTCAACCATGATGCGTGCCGCGTAACGTACGGCTTCCTCGGGGTCGATGGCACCATTGGTCTCTATATCCATAATGAGCTTGTCGAGATCAGTGCGCTGTTCGACACGCGCAGATTCCACCGAGTAACTCACGCGCCGAACGGGGCTGAACGAGGCATCCAGCAAAATATTGCCGACGGTGCGCCCCTCTTCTTCAAGTGCCTTACGGCTGGTCGCGGCAATAAAACCACGTCCCTTTTCGACTTTGATCTGCAACTCGATCTTGCCACCGGCAGCCAACCGTGCAATCACATGATCTGGATTGATGATTTCAACATCGTGCATGGCCTCAATATCACTGGCCATCACCACACCTTCACCGGATTTCTTGAGATTTAGTGTCGCTTCGTCGCGGTTGTGCAACTTCAACACCACGCCTTTGAGGTTAAGAAGAATATCGACAACGTCTTCCTGCACGCCATCCAGCGTGGAATATTCATGCAGCACGCCGGAGATACTGACTTCCGTAGCAGCATAACCCGGCATAGACGACAGGAGCGTGCGACGCAGCGCATTGCCGAGCGTGTGGCCGTAGCCGCGCTCGAACGGCTCCATGGTAAGCCGAGCGTGATGCGTCGAAAGGTTCTGAACGTCGATAATACGAGGTCTCAGAAGTGCAGTGCTGGACATAGTAAGGGCGCCCTTTCGCTAATATCGCTAATATCGCTAATACGTAAAACTACGCGTGATTACTTGGAGTAAAGCTCGACCACGAGCGATTCATTTATGCTAGATGGCAGTTCCGAGCGCTGCGGACGCGCTTTGAAGGTGCCTTTTAATGCTTTGGTATCAACCTCGATCCATTCGGCACGACCGCGCGATTCCGCAGCTTCAGCGGCAGCCTTGATGCGTAACTGGGCCTTGGAAGCCTCGGCCACTTCGACCACGTCGCCAGGCTTGCACTGAAAAGACGGAATATTGACGCGCTTGCCGTTCACCAAAATTGAGTTGTGACGCACTATTTGCCGCGCTTCTGTGCGCGACGCGCCAAAGCCCATGCGGAACGCCACGGTATCCAGGCGACTTTCGAGCAACTGCAACAGTGCTTCGCCAGTAACACCTTTGCTTGCCGACGCTTTCGCATAAAACAGACGGAATTGGCGTTCAAGCATGCCGTAGATACGGCGGATTTTTTGCTTTTCGCGCAATTGCACACCATAGCCTGAAAGACGCGCCTGTTTCTGGCCGTGTTGTCCTGGCGGATAGTTGCGGCGCTCAATGGCACATTTGTCGGTGAAACATTTTTCGCCCTTGAGGAATAACTTTTCGCCCTCACGGCGGCACTGCCTGCACTTCGCGTCGAGATTCCTTGCCACGTTGGGATCCCCTTAAACTCGTCTCTTTTTCGGAGGACGGCAGCCATTGTGCGGCACCGGCGTCACATCCGAAATACTGGTGATTTTAAAACCCACGGCATTCAGCGCGCGTACTGCCGATTCGCGACCGGGACCGGGACCCTTGATACGTACTTCAATATTTTTCACACCACATTCCACCGCTAACTTGCCGCATTGCTCGGCAGCGATCTGCGCGGCAAATGGCGTGGATTTGCGCGATCCTTTGAAACCGTTACTACCGGACGTAGCCCAAGCCAGTGCATTGCCCTGCCGATCGGTAATCGTCACGATAGTGTTGTTGAATGATGCATGCACGTGGGCAATGCCCTCGGCAACATTCTTCTTGACCTTCTTGCGCACTCGCGTGCTTACTTTTGCCATATCGAATCGCTACCTCTAAAAACTTAAACGGTGGTTCCCTTTTGCAGCTTGACCGCCGCTTTACGCGGCCCCTTGCGCGTACGCGCGTTGGTACGTGTGCGTTGTCCGCGAACCGGAAGGCCGGCGCGATGGCGCTTACCGCGCCAAGTGCCCAGATCCATCAAACGCTTGATGTTCATCGACACTTCGCGGCGTAGATCACCTTCGGTCGCGACCTTCGCAACCTGCTCACGCAGCTTGTCCATTTCCGTATCGGACAAATCCTTCATTTTACGCGTGATCTCTATGCCTGCCGCGACGCAAATTTTGCGCGCACGACTCCGGCCAACACCATAAATAGCAGTCAACGCAATTTCAGCGTGCTGATGATTCGGAATATTAACGCCACCAATACGGGCCATGCGATGACTCCACTAACCTAAAAATATTTTAGACGACAATTAACCCTGGCGCTGCTTATGACGCGGATCCTTGCAGATCACGCGAACGACGCGCTTGCGTTTCACAACTTTGCAGTTGCGGCACATCCGTTTTACCGATGCCTGCACTTTCATTTTCCGGCTCCTGGTCTTTCTTTCACTTCGCTCGAAACACGATGCGTCCGGGCGTTAAATCGTAAAGGCTTCAGTTCTAATGTTACTTTATCGCCCGGAAGGATACAGATGTAGTGCACGCGCATCTTTCCGGAAATATGGCCCGGTACAACATGGCCGTTTTCTAGTCTCACTTAAGGCTGCATTCGGCAGGATTTTTTCTATCTCGCCGATGCATCTTTATGATTCACACTTTTGTTATTCACGCGCGTCGAGAACATTCAACCTTTGAAATTTGCTTTTTTCAACAACCCCTCGTACTGGTGCGACATAATGTAGGCTTGCACCTGTGACATGAAATCCATGGTCACCACCACGATGATCAGCAGTGAGGTGCCGCCGAAATAGAACGGCACCTTCTTCCAAAGAATCAACAATTCCGGCAATAGGCAAACTAACGTAACGTAAAGAGCGCCTACCAGCGTCAATCGTAGCGTAATCCTCTCGATGTGACGCGCAGTCTGATCACCAGGACGGATACCAGGAACGAAAGCACCGCTCTTTTTCAGATTTTCTGCAGTTTCCTTGGGATTGAACACTAATGCCGTATAAAAGAAGCAGAAAAATATAATCGCTGAAGCGTACAGCAACGTATAGATCGGTTGGCCGGGTTGCAGCGTTGCAGCGACATCCTTGATCCAAGTCACACCAGAGGCACCATCGCCGAACCAGCCGACGATCGTCGCAGGGAACAAAATAATCGACGACGCAAAAATCGGCGGGATAACGCCTGACATATTCAGCTTAAGTGGCAAATGAGAACTCTGCCCGCCATAGACTTTACGCCCCACTTGTCGCTTCGCGTAGTTCACCAATATCTTGCGCTGCCCGCGCTCCACAAAACACACGAACGCGGTAACACCCACTACCAGAACACCAATAAACAGCACTACCGGAATCGACATAGCACCCGTGCGCACCAATTCAAGCGTGCCGCCTACAGCCTGCGGAAAGCCCGCAGCAATTCCGGCAAAAATAATCAAAGATATACCGTTACCGATGCCACGCTCCGTAATCTGCTCACCCAGCCACATCAGGAACATTGTTCCTGTCGTCAACGTAACCATCGCCGTCAGCCGAAATGCGATTCCAGGATCCAGCACCAGTCCGCGCTGGCTTTCAAGTCCAATCGCAATTGCCATGCTCTGAAACAGCGCAAGAACCGCAGTGCCGTAGCGCGTGTATTGGGTGATCTTGCGCCGACCGGATTCGCCTTCTTTTTTCAATGCCTCCAGCGTCGGCGACGCTACCGTCATTAACTGCATAATGATTGACGCCGAAATATACGGCATGATGCCAAGTGCGAAAATCGAAAACCGTTCAAGCGCGCCACCGGAGAAAAAATTGGCTAAGTCAATGATGCCGCCGCGTTGCTCCTTGAACAAGTCCGCGAGCACCATCTGATCGATACCCGGCACGGGTATGAACGACCCGATACGGAACACGATCAACGCGCCGATCAAAAACAGGAAACGGCGCTTCAGATCGCCCAATTTTCCCGACGCCAACAGTGAGTCGTTAACAGCCAATACCTGATCCTCTTTTAATTAACTCTTATTGCCTATTTCGCCAGCGCTTCCGTTACCGGAGTCTCTATGCTGCCGCCGACTTTTTCGATAGCTGTGCGGGCGCCCTTAGACACCACCAGCCCCTTCAGTGCAACTTTTCGCTCAATAGTCCCTGCAAGAATTACTTTTGCCCGCAGTGCGCCCGCGTGAGCAAGCCCCGCTTGCTTCAGCACCGCCAGATCAATCGTTTCCATGCTCAATTTTTGAATATCGCCCAAGCGGACTTCCGCCGTATCTCCCGCCAGCGGCGAACGAAACCCACGCTTCGGCAGACGACGATGCAGCGGCATCTGACCACCTTCAAATCCGACTTTGTGATAGCCACCCGCGCGAGCTTTTTGACCTTTATGGCCGCGCCCAGCTGTCTTGCCCAAGCCACAACCCGTACCACGGCCAACGCGCTTGGTCGAGTGCTTGGAGCCTTTGGCAGGCTTGATAGTATTCAGTCGCATGAAATAATCCCTCGAACCCTTAGATTGCGCTTGGGGCTTAAGCCCCAACCTTTACCAAATACGACACTTTGTTGATCATGCCGCGGTTAGCGGGAGTATCGATGACCTCAACCGTGTGATTGATACGACGCAAGCCGAGTCCGCGCACGCAGCAACGGTGATCGCCTTTGGTACCGATCAAACTTTTGATCAGCGTTACTTTAATTTTTTTAGCGTCTGCCATAATTTCCCCGAGTTACCCCGTGATCTCTTCCACTGACTTGCCGCGCTTGGCCGCAATCTCAGAAGGTGTATTCATTTTGGTCAATCCATCAATCGTTGCACGCACCACGTTGTAAGGATTCGTCGACCCCATACACTTTGCCAGAATGTTGGTAACACCCATCACTTCCAACACGGCACGCATCGGGCCGCCGGCGATAATGCCCGTGCCTTCGGATGCAGGCTGCATGAATACCCTTGCAGCGCCGTGACGGCCAATCACCGTATGTTGCAATGTGCCGTTTTTTAACTGAACCTTAACCATCTTGCGGCGCGCTTCTTCCATCGCCTTCTGCACGGCAACCGGGACTTCGCGAGACTTGCCCTTACCCATGCCTATGCTGCCGTCACCATCGCCCACCACGGTCAAAGCAGCGAAACCCATAATGCGTCCGCCCTTAACCACTTTGGTAACGCGATTGATCGCTACCATTTTTTCCCGCAGACCGTCGCCTCGCTCTTCGTTACCGGTCTGCATCTTGGATGCCTGCATCTTCGCCATGAATATTTCCTAGTCCTAGAACTTAAGTCCGGCTTCGCGCGCGGCTTCCGCCAACGCCTTCACACGACCATGAAAACGGTAACCTGAACGGTCGAAAGCGACTGACTCGACGCCTGCTTTTTTTGCCTTCTCGGCAATCAGCTTGCCGACAACGGCAGCAGCTTTGACGGTGCCACCATTCTTTAGATCCGCACGCAAACTTTTTTCCGCAGATGACGCACTGGCGAGCACCCTGCCGCCCGACGCATCGAGAATCTGCGCATAGATATGTGTGTTCGAACGGTTCACCGTCAGCCGCACGGCCTTTAGCTCGGCAATCTTCGCACGAGTACGACGCGACCGGCGCAAACGTGATTGTTTCTTTTCTATCATGACTATTTCGCCTACTTCTTCTTGGTTTCCTTGAGCACAATCTGCTCACCCACATAACGCACACCCTTGCCCTTGTAAGGCTCCGGACTGCGATAGGCGCGAATATCTGCCGCGACCTGACCAACCTGCTGTCGGTCAGCACCCTTGATAACGATTTCGGTCTGAGTAGGTGTCTCCGCCTTCACCCCAGTCGGCAACTGATGCACAACCGGGTGAGAAAAACCGAGCGTCAGATTGAGCTTGTCGCCTTGCGCCTGCGCACGATAACCAACCCCCACCAGCGCCAACTTTTTCTCAAAACCTTTCGAAACACCGATCACCATGTTGGACACCAGCGCTCGAAACGTGCCCGACATCGCATTGGCTTGATTGGAATTGTCGCCCGCCTTGAATTCAAGGCGGTTTTCCACCCGCTCCACCAACACATTCAAGCTTAGTTTGTGCGACAACGTCCCCAGCGGGCCTTTGACGGAAATCTCAGTGGCATTGACCACGACATCCACCTTTTCAGGGATGATGACAGGATTATTTGCAACTCTGGACATAGGTTACTCCGCTCCCGATCAGGCCACGATGCAAAGCACTTCACCGCCGACGCCCATACCGCGCGCCTTGCGATCAGTCATTACACCCTTTGACGTCGATACGATCGCGACGCCGAGGCCATTCATCACCACCGGAATCTGCGTGCTCGGTTTGTAAATACGCAGCCCCGGACGGCTTACACGCTCGATTTTTTCGATAACCGGGCGCCCGGCATAATACTTCAGACTGATATCGAGATGCGACTTTCCATCCTGGTTACGGACGGCAAAATCCTCGATATAGCCTTCATCTTTGAGCACCTTGGCAATGGCAGCCTTCAGCTTGCTCATCGGCATCGCTACCGATTGTTTCTCCGACTGCTGCGCATTACGAATGCGCGTTAACATATCGGCGACCGGATCACTCATACTCATGCAATCTTCTCCCGCTTCCTGGTATTACACACTCACCAGCTACGAATCTTACGTTTACCAGCTCGCCTTAATGATGCCGGGTATATCTCCCCGCATCGCAATATCGCGCAACTTCCCGCGCGCCAGTCCAAACTTACGAAATACTCCACGCGGACGCCCAGTCAGCGCGCAACGATTGCGCACTCGCACCGGACTCGCATTGCGCGGTAATTTTTGCAGCTTCAACCGTGCCTCGTAACGCTCTTCGAGCGACGAAGATTGGTTATTCGCCGCCTCCTGCAATGCTTTACGTTTCGCAGCAAATTTCTTCACCGTCTCTCGACGCTTGTCGTTGCGATTAATCACTGACAGCTTGGCCATATGTATCTCTCTCAACCCCTGAACGGAAATTTGAACGCGGCCAGCAAAGACTTTGCCTCGTCGTCAGTCTTGGCTGTAGTCGAAATCGTAATATTCATGCCACGGATCGCATCAATTTTGTCGTATTCAATCTCGGGAAAAATAATTTGCTCCTTAACGCCCATATTGTAGTTTCCCATGCCGTCAAAACTGCGCGCAGAGATACCGCGAAAGTCACGAATTCGCGGCATCGCTACATTCACTAGGCGATCGAGAAAATCATACATGCGCGCGCCGCGCAATGTGACTTTGCAACCGATTGGATAATTCTCACGAATCTTGAACGACGCTATTGCCTTGCGCGACTTGGTCACCAACGGTTTCTGACCAGCAATCTTGGTCATATCCGCTACGGCATTGTCCATAATTTTTTTGTCTGCGACCGCCTCACCTACGCCCATGTTGAGCACGATTTTATCGATACGCGGCACCTGCATAACAGACTTATAGCCAAATTTCTCAGTTAAATCCTTAACGACTGTGTCGCGGTAAAAAGCATGCAACCGCGACGGACCGGCAGGCTTGGCATCAGATCTAGTAGCGGATTTAGCTGCCACGTCTTCTTTTGCAGAAGGCTTGGCCTTAGCTTTAGGCTCACGAGCTTGCTTCGCTTTCTTGCCGTCATTCGCCTCGTTCTTTTGGCTCTTTTCGCTCATACGTCCACCACTTCACCATTGGACTTGAAATACCGCACTCGCTTGCCGCCATCAATTTCCCTGATACCGACGCGGTCCGCTTTTTGAGTAGCCGGGTTATACAAAGCCACATTTGAAATGTGAAGCGGCATTTCCTTCTCGATAATGCCTCCGGTCGTATTCTTCATAGGATTCGGACGCTCATGCTTCTTGACCTTGTTCGCACCTTCCACAAGCACGTGGCTGCCATTGACCAACCGTAGCACAGTACCTCGCTTGCCCTTATCGCGACCTGTGACGACGACGACATCATCACCCTTTTTAATCTTGTTCATCGCACGTCCCTCAAATTACTTCGGGAGCAAGTGACACGATTTTCATGAAACGCTCGGTACGCAACTCACGCGTCACCGGCCCGAAAATACGCGTGCCAATCGGCTCTAGCTTCGCATTCAGCAATACGGCCGCATTTGAATCAAATTTTACCAATGACCCATCCGCACGACGCACACCCTTGGCAGTGCGCACCACCACCGCGTCATAAACCTCACCCTTTTTAACCCGACCGCGCGGCGCAGCGTCCTTGATGCTAACCTTAATCACGTCACCGATACCCGCGTAACGCCGCTTCGAGCCGCCCAACACCTTGATGCACATAACAGCACGGGCACCTGTGTTGTCCGCAACATCCAATACGGATTGCATCTGAATCATGTTCGCTTCTCGCTTTAACTTCTTCCTCAACTTGATCCGAAAGCCGGTTTCCCGAAGAACCGAATCAGTATTGAGGCCCGTAGGGGCTGATTTGCTCAGGCTTAAATCTGCGTTATATCCAGCAGAAGCCGTAGCTATGAAAACCGTTAATTATACCTAAAAAATACAATCTTGCAAACCAAAATAACTAATCAAATAGTTAGCCTGCTAAACAGTCCGAGCCTTTTCCACCAAATTGATCACACGCCAAGTCTTGGTCTTAGCCAGCGGACGGCACTCTTCAATAATGACCGTATCGCCATCGTGAAACTCGTTTTTTTCGTCGTGCGCATGATACTTCTTGGAGCGCGTGATGAATTTGCCGTAAAGCTCGTGTTTAACACGCCGCTCCACCAGCACAGTTACGGTTTTATCCATCTTGTCACTGACTACGCGGCCAGTGAGAGTTCGCTTATTGACGGCTTCGCTCATACTGTTCTACCCGTTTCCCTTTTCAGTCAGCAAGGTACGTACGCGTGCGATATCCCGCCGCGTCTTGCCTATCTGACTGGTATTCGAAAGTTGCTGCGTTGCCTTTTGCATACGTAGCGAAAACTGCGCCTTCAGCAACGATTGCAACTCCTGTTTCAATTCATCCACAGATTTTCCGCGGAGTTCACTTGCTTTCATGACTTAACCTCCGACCTGACGGTGGACAAATGTTGTTGCAATAGGCAACTTCGCCGCCGCCAACCGAAAGGCTTCTTTTGCGGTGACTTCATTTACACCGTCCATTTCGTACAACACTTTACCCGGTTGTATCTCGGCGACCCAGTACTCCGGATTTCCCTTACCGTTGCCCATACGAACTTCAGCAGGTTTACGCGAGATCGGCTTGTCCGGGAAAATGCGGATCCAGATTCGACCGCCCCGCTTAATGTGCCGCGTCATCGCCCGACGCGCAGCCTCTATCTGACGCGC
>JBEBHE010000163.1:0-10031 GCA_040081205.1 Burkholderiales bacterium
GGGCCGGTACGTTTCACGCTGCGCAAACTGCGGCATCATTTCAGCATGATGCAGAATTGGCCCGGCGATCAAATGCGGAAAATAGGTCACGAACAAACAGTAGTGAATAAAACTATACTCGCGCGCCTTGCCCTGATAGGCATCCACCAGAAACGCGATCTGCGTAAAGGTAAAAAAGGAAATTCCCAACGGCAGGATAATCGCGCCGAGGCTGATTTGAGTTCCCAGCGACGCATTGAGATTGTCGAGGAAAAAGTTCGCGTACTTGTAATAGGCCAACAGCGCCAAATCGGCGACTATGGCGAAAGTCAGCAGGCGCCGCGCGCGTAACGCATCACTCGCGGACCGCGCGCGCACAATGCGCACGCCCAGCCAGTAGTTAAAGGCCATCGATGCGGCCAGCAGCCCCACGTAGGCCGGATTCCACCACCCGTAAAAAAACAATGACGCTAGCGTCAACCACGCAGCGGCAGCAACAGGACTACGACGCCCCAACACGAAAAATCCTGTCAGAACAACGGGCAGGTAAAAAAATATGAAGGCGAGTGAGTTAAACAGCATGGCTCGCGCAGGCGCTACACATTAAGTATTAAGAACCACGCCAGGCGTTGCACGCGGCCACGACGGCGCCCGCCTGCGCATCGCTCATCACCGGGCTGATCGGCAGGCTGAGCACTTCGCGATGAATTTGCTCCGTGATCGGATACGATCTCGCATTCCATTCGCGATACGCCTGCTGCTGGTGGGGTGGTATCGGATAGTGAATCAGCGTGCCGATGCCGTTGCCATTCAGATGCGCCTGCAATGCATCGCGCGCTTTAGCACGCACTACGAACACATGCCACACCGGTTCGTTGTTCGTCCCCACCACCGGCAACGTAATCGCCGGATGGCAAATTTCACGCAAATAGCGGCCAGCAATATCGCGCCGCCGTTGATTGTCGGCATCCACGCGGCCAAGCTTGACACGCAGCAACGCCGCTTGCAGCTCATCAAGCCGGCTATTGATGCCCTGGTAGATGTTTTCGTACTTGCGGTGCGAGCCGTAGTTGCGCAGCGCGCGCAGCGCATCCGCCAGTGCATCGTCGTTGGTGGTCACCGCACCCGCATCGCCCAACGCGCCGAAGTTCTTGCTCGGAAAAAAACTGTGGCCCGCGGCGTCACCCAGCGCGCCGGCGCGCACACCCGCGTGGCGTGCACCGTGCGCCTGCGCGCAATCCTCGATAACTTTCAGTCCGTGTTGCCGCGCCAGCGCATTGATCGCCAACATACCGGCAGTCTGGCCATAGAGATGCACCGGCAGAATCGCGCGCGTGCGCGGCCTGATATGCTTTTCAATGCACGCCGCATCGAGATTGCACGTGGCCAACTCCGGCTCCACCAGCATCGGCGTCAATCCATTTTCGGTAATCGCCAATATCGTCGCGATATAGGTGTTCGCCGGCACGATCACTTCATCGCCCGCTTTGAACACGCCCAATTCCCGCCACGCGCGCAGGATCAGCACCAACGCTTCCAGCCCGTTGCCCACGCCGATGCAATGCCGCGTGCCGCAATAGGCGGCGTACTCGCGCTCGAATGCTTCGACTTCTTTGCCGAGCACGTACCAGCCGCTATCGAGTACCCGCGTAAACGCGTGAATCAGCGCGACACGATCGCGCGCATTTATTCCACCAAGGTCGAGAAAAGGATTGTTCAAAATAATTAAATAAAAACAGATACTTAAAATTTATTTATGCCGCATCACCCACGACGCGCGCGGGATTGCCAACCACCAGCGCGCCCGCCGGCACATCGCGCGTCACCACCGCGCCCGCACCCACCATCGCGCCATCACCGATAGTCACTCCGCCGAGTACGGTGGCGTTCGCGCCGATGGATGCGCCCTTGCCGATGGTCACCGGCAAAAATTCATCGGGGTATTGCTTGGAGCGCGGATATTTGTCGTTGACGAACGTCGCGTTGGGGCCGATGAATACGTCATCGCCCACGCGCATGCCGTCCCACAAATACACGCCGCACTTCAACGTCACGCGGTCGCCGACCACCACATCATTCTCGACAAAACAATGCGCATTCAAATTGCAGTCGCGGCCGATTTTTGCGCCGGCGAGAACAATCGTGTGCTGCCATACCTGCGTGCCATCGCCGATGGCAGTCGTTTGCACTTCTGCCGTGGGATGAATGCGCGTCGTCATGCGCAGGCCGCCTTGAAATCATCGTAGTTGCGGAGGTAGTCTGCCTCGTTGTAGCCGTCGTCCGCCAGCACCAGCAGCATGCAATCCGGTGAAAAATCATACATTTCATGCCAGATCATGGGCTCCAGCATCAACCCTCGATCATTGCGCGCAAGAATAATGTCTTCGCGCACCTTGCCGTCGTCCAGCAAGACTTTGCATTGCCCTGCCAGACAAACCATCATTTGTGTAAGCCGCCGATGCGCGTGTTTGCCGCGGCGCACGCCGTTCTTCGTGCCAAAAATGTAGTAAGCGCGCTTGATCGGAAACGGCACGTTGCGCCCACTCTCCAGCGCCACCAGCCAGCCGAGTTCGTCGCCCTTGACCGCAAAATCAACGTAACGGGCAAGCGTCATGGCAATTGCCCCCCTTCACGCAAACACCATTTAGCGCCGAAGTAGTTGAGTGGCAACATGACCATTACGGTAACGAAAATCGCGAGCCGGGCATGCAACGCCAGATAGTCAATCAATCCCGCATTCACCGCCGTGCTCACACACCCGCTGGCGATGTAGAACAGCACAAACACCACGAACCGCTGTTTCGATAGCGGCACGTCAAACACATGCCGCGCATAGGCAACATAAGCAAACAGAATACCGACAGCGTATGCGATGACATAAGCGGCCACGTGCCCCGTCACAAACAGCATGGCTTGATACACTGCTATGGACAGCAGCGTATTGACCGCGCCCGCCATCAGAAACCGCAGCGCGGGCGCAAAGCGGACGCGCAACACACCCGCGGATTTGCTGGCCTGGTCGAGCGCCTCAGTCATGGCGCGGACCGTCAAATGTCATCCGCGTGCGCACCACGCCCAGCGGACGATGCTTGGTGTTTTCGTACGCGCGCCACACATAGTTGCCAACGATGCCCAATCCGAACAGGATGAGCGATGCGGAAAACAGTATGGTCACCATAATCGCCGTGTAACCCTGCACCGCGATCATGCCCAGCAACCGCGCTGCCATCAACCCCACACCCACCAGCAAAAACAGAATGGTTCCGGCAAAACCCATCAGCGTCAGCACCGTAATCGGTATATCGGTAAACGAAAAAATACTGTCGAGCAGATAAGTGATTTTTTTGCGCAACGTCCAGCCGCTCTCGCCGTGCTTGCGCACGAGGCGGTCATAGGGCACTTCGATACGCGGAAAACCGATCCAGTAAAGTTGCGCCACCAGCGAGCTGTGCGCTTCGTCGAGCGCCAACAACGCGTCGCGCGCGCGCGCCGTTACCGCGAACATATCCACACCGCCCGGCGGCATCTGCGGATTGACCAGTTTGCGATACAGCGCCCAGAACAGGCGGCTGGGGACTTGTTGCTTGAGTGTATCGTCACGGCTGGCGCGTGTGCCGACTGCCACGTCATTGCCTTCGGCGAGCACGCGATAGAAATCCGTCACCAGCGACGGCGGCTCCTGCAAGTCCGCCGCCATCACCGCAATAAATTTCCCTCGCGCCGCCGCCAAGCCGGTACGTACCGCCGTGAACGAACCGAAATTGCGCGACAACACGATCAATTGCGATGGCACACCGCACGCCGGCAGAGAATCCAGCAACCATTGTTCGGAACGGTCGGGGCTGCCGTCTACCACGAACACCACTTCAAACAAGCCACCCAACGGCGCGGCAAATCCCTGCACCACCCGCAACACTTCCGGCAGGAATTCCTCGTTGCGGTACACCGGGATGATCAACGAGTGGGTAATTGCCATGTTTAAAAATTCGCTAGCGCGTCGAATGGTAAATGCGGATTATGCGCAGGTTATTGATTATTTTGATATTTTATCTGTAGTCGTACTGTTACGCCAGTTACGGTGACGATGACGCCGCTAAGGCGTGACCTGCCACGTGATACCGCGGCGTATCACGCCCGCCGGATTTCCGGCGATGACACAGCCTTCCTCCGAATGATCGCCATGCACCACCGCGCATGCGCCGACTACCGTGCCGCGCGCAACACGCGTCCCCTTAAGCACGGTCACGTGTGCGCCCAGCCATACCGCCTCACCGACTTCTACCTCGGCAGGCGCATTGACCGGCGCGCCTTCTTGCAGAATCGCGTGAAAATCGTGATCCATGACGGTCACATCCCACGCCAACAGGCTGCCACGCCCGATATGAATGCGCTTCGCGCAGAAAAAAGACGCGCCGGCGTTGCCGTCGATATCGTTACTAAACTCGAGCGCTCCGCTGCAATGCACGCGTACGCCGGGACCCAGATGGACATTCGCGCCGAAACCAACGCGCCCACTGTCGGCCACACTCCACACGCCGTTCGTTCCATTCGCGGGAAACGCCTCGCCACCCTGAAAACCCAGTTTCACATTGCCGAATCTGCCGGAAGCCAGCGTTACTGCGCCGCCGAGGTGCATGAGCTTGACACGATAAGACACCAGTACCGGCAACCGGATCGCCTGCGCGAACGGGAAATAGCGAACATTGAACAACAGCGACTTCGGCACGCTGAGCGCGACATGCCACGCCTTGCCGAGTTCACGCAGCAGCATATCTCAATGTACTCCGGCAAACTGTATGCGGTACAACTTGGTGTAAATACCGCCGCGATCCAGCAACTCGCGATGCGTGCCGATCTCGGCGATACGTCCCTGATCCAGCACCACGATGCGATTCGCGTTTTCCACTGTGGATAGCCGGTGCGCAATCACCAGCGTGGTGCGCCCTTTCATCAATGCTTCCAGCGCCGCCTGCACGTGGCGTTCGGATTCGGAATCGAGCGCGGAGGTGGCTTCATCCAGCACCAGCACCGGGGCATTTTTCAGCAACGCGCGCGCGATGGCGAGACGCTGGCGCTGCCCGCCGGAGAGCTTTACGCCGTTTTCGCCGACGATTGTGGCGAACCCCTGCGGCATCTGGCGGATGAATTCGGTTGCATGAGCGGCTTCCGCAGCGGCGATGACCTGTGCTTCGGTCGCGCCATTCATGCTGCCGTACGCGATGTTGGCTGCAACCGTGTCGTTAAACAACACCACATCCTGACTGACTAACGCGATATTCGCACGCAGGCTGGCGAGCTTGAGCGTGGCAAGATCGTGTCCGTCGAGCATCACGCGCCCCGCCGTTGGCCGGTAAAAGCACGGCACCAGATTCGCCATTGTGGTTTTGCCCGCGCCCGAGGCGCCCACCAGCGCCACGGTTTCGCCCTGCGCCACGGTAAGCGTTATTGAGTCCAGCGCGGATCTTGCCGCGCTTTCATAAAGCACGGTCACATTCTCAAATCGGATTTCGCCGCGCGCCCGTTCGATTTCCACCACGCCCGGATCCGGCTCGCCCGCCTGATCGATCAGCGTAAACACGCTTTCCGCTGCCGCCAGGCCGCGCTGCAGCGGCTCGTTCACGCTGGTAATGCGCTTCAACGGCGCGGTCAACATTAGCATCGCAGTGATGAACGACACGAAGCCGCCCACCGTAATCGCGCCCGCGCCGGATTCTTGCGTCGCCAGATACACCATGCCCGCGAGCGCGCACGCCGCCACCAGTTGCACAAACGGCACGCTGGTCGCGGCCGCGGCCGCCTGCTTCATCATGAAGCGGCGCACACGATTGGTTTGCACGTCAAAACGCCCGGCTTCGTATGCCTGTCCGCCGTAGAGTTTGACGACCTTTTGGCCCTCGATGGTTTCCTGGATCACCTGCGTGACTTCGCCCATCGCTTCCTGCACATTGCGGCTGGTATTGCGCAGCCGGATACTGATGAGCCGCACAATCAGCACGATCAGCGGCGTCATCACCAGCGACAGCAGCGTGAGCCTCCAGTTAAGCCACAGCATCCACCCCAGCAAACCGATGATCGCCAGCGAGTCCTTGAAAATTACCGTCAATACGCTGGTCGCCGCCGCTGTGACTTGTGTGACGTCGTACGTGAGTTTGGAAATCAGGTTGCCGGACGCCTGTTCGTCGTAGTACGGCGTGGGCAGTTCCAGTAGCCGAGCAAACATCAATGTGCGCAGATCCATCACCAGCCGGTTTCCCACCCAGGCCATGCAGTAGCTGGCAACGTACTCCGCGACGCCTCGCACCACAAACAGGCCGATGATGATCAGTGGCATCCAGCGAATCACGGCGGCATCTCGATCGACAAACACGCCGTCGAACAACGGCTTCATGATCGCGGGCAACGCGGGCTCGGTCAACGCCACTACGACCGCCCCCAGCAGCGCAACAATCAGCACGTGTTTATGCGGCGCGACATAGCGCAGCAGGCGCAGATATAACTCGGTGCTGGATACGGAGCGGGGTGGCGTTCGCGACGGTGTGTTCACCGTGCGAACGATACCAAATTTCCGATGTTAATTCAAATACTTAGCATTCCGGTGCATCACGCATATCGCTTAGCGGAAATCATACGCAACGCTCACCGTCGCGTTGCGCTCCGGCAACGGATACGCGTTATAGCGATCGGCAACAAACTGGCTGCGCACGGCGTAATTGAAATATTTCTCGCCGAACAAGTTATTGATCGCGGCACCCACGCTCCACGGCCCGTTGCGATACAACAGTTTCAGGTCAACCACCGTGTACGCCGGAATTTTCACGTTTAACGTGTTGCTTTCGTCGTTGTCCATGAACTGCGCGCCGACATGCGTAGCCACCGCGCTCAAGCGTGTGTTCGCGTTGATAGACCACGCGGCGTTGACCGACAGCTTGTGGCGCGGCACCAACGGCACGGATTTGCCTGCGATGGGCACATTGAGTTGGGTAAAAACGCCCCCCGGTAACACGCCTTCGCGGAATTTGGCATCAATGTAACCATACGCCGCGCCGAGCGTCACAGCCTTCGACACTATCCACTGCCCATCCAGTTCCAGCCCGCGACGGCGTGACGGCGGCAGATTGGTGTTGCCGATGCCGGAGCTGAACGCATCGAGATGGATTTCGTCGCGCACGTCCATGGTGAACAACGAGGCACGCATGCGTCCTGCCGCGCCGCGCGTTTCAATGCCGGCCTCATGCGTGCGCGCTTTTTGCGGACGCAGAAACTGAAACTGATTGGTGAACAACGCCGAGGTTTCGTAGATTTCATCGACATTGGCAAAGCGGAAACTCTCTCCCGTCTTCGCACTGAGTGTGGTTTGTGTGCTCAACTGGTAACGCAGGCCGAGTTCGTAAGCGCTGCCGGTTTCCTTTTGCGATCCGATCGGTGCGCCCGATCCGAATGCACCGCCCGGTGCGGTGATGTCATGCCGATCACGCGCGTCGATACGCAAGCGCTCCTGGCGCACACCGGCGGTGAGTGCAATGCGTTCAGTGAGTTGCAGCGTATCCAGAACATACAGCGCTATGTTCTGTTGTTCGGCATCCACCGTGTTGATCGGCTGGCCGATATTGCCCGGCGCATTGGAAGTGCGCAGCCGGTAATCCCAGCGATACCAATCGACACCCGCCACCAGCGTATTGGCGTGTCCCGCCAGCGGTGTGGCGATTTTGACGCGCGGCGTGAACGACAACACATCAAGATCGGCGATGCGATAGGTGGGAAAGCCGCTGAAGTCGAAATACGATTTTTGTTCTTTGCCGCGCCAGCCGCCGCTCAAGTTGATTTCACCAAAGCCCGTGACCACGCGCCAATCGAGGACTGCTCGGTCGCCATCGCGCGTGGTGTAATCCAGCGGCGTTTGCGCGCCGCGGCGATTTGTATCGAGTTGATTCACGCCGGCGCTTGGCTGTACTTGCCGCGCGCCGGGCAAACGGATGCCTTGCCGGTCGGAGGCGAGCTTGAGCGTTAATTCTCCCGCACCGGTCAGCCAGTACATATCGGCCAGAACATTACTTTGCCGGTTGCGGTTATTGTCGCGGTAGCCGCCCGACTCCAGATTTCCGGCTTGCACGCTGAAGCCCGCAGCTTTGCCGGCAAGATTACCGCTGAGTTGCAACTCGTGCGTGTCGTACGAGCCGATACGCGCTTCGAGCGTCGCGCCGCTTTTACGCGAAGCCGCCGGACGCGTAATGATGTTGATCACACCCGAGGTTGCGCCATCACCGTAAAGCACCGCGCCGCTGCCGCGTACGATTTCAATACGTTCAATCGCCGACAGCGGTACGGTCGACCACTGCACGCCCGACAAATCGATATCGCTGACGCGCCGGCCGTCAATCAGTATCAACGTATTCTGCGAGCCGCTGGCGCCAAAGCCGCGCATATCGACAGTAGTGCTCGCCGCATGATTGCCGAATAAATCGCGCACGCTGATGCCGGCTTGCTGCGACAGCAAATCCGGCACGGTTTTCGCAGCGCTGTTGCGAATGTCCTCGGCGGTAATCACCGTAACGGCCGGTAGCGATTGCGTCAGTGTTTCCGCAAACCGCGTGGTAGTCACAATCACCGGCGGCCCGACTGGAACGGAAGATTCAGCGGCTTGCGCCGGCAACGTAGAAGTAACCGCCGCGAGAACGCTCACGCGTATTGCGACGTCAAAACCTGTCATGCTTTTCATGAATTCCCCAAATGGTTATGCACGCCCGCCGCGCGCTATAAAACGCATCGGAAACGCCGTGGGGAATGAAAAAATGACAACAGAATGCCGCGATCGCATGGATCAGGCACACCGCATCCCCGCGGCATTTCCATCCTTCCATCCAACAGAAAGGGCCGGTCTCCGGGCTCATGAATCAGATGCACCGCCTTCCCATGAACACGCTCACAGTGGCTGGTTGATGCATCGTCGCGAAGCGTGAGCAAACATCGCTCACACATCGCGTTCACTTACCGTTGCGGGGGCAGCATTGGCGTTGATAACGTAAGTATTTGTTTTTAAATACTTATTTATCGCACCAATTTCCCGTTTAACCGGTGTTCCGCGAGGAACACCGGCACCCATTTCCGCGCTCGCGCTGCGATCGCTTACGGAAAGCGCGCGGCACGAACGGAGCGGATATTAACATGTGATATCGGCCCTATTGCGGCGCGGCAAGCGTGGCCGCAACGTCTGCACACAACTGCCAAATCACATTCACTATTCACCGTTAGCAGTTGACTTGATGGATTTTTTACAACTATAGTGCCGTCATGGAAGCAGAGCTCAAATCGCTCGAAGACAAGCTGGCGCAGATCGTCAAACTTTGCCGGCAGCTACGGGAGGAAAACCACCAATTGCGTCAGGAAGTGGCGACGGCGCTCAATGCCAATCGCCAACTCGAAGACAAAATCGGCGGCGCTACCAAACGGCTTGAAGTATTACTGCAACAAATACCCGAAGACGCGACATGAGCGCAACATGAGCACCGCTGACGCGAAGGATGCAAAGGGCTTGCAAATAACCATCATGGGACGCAACTTTCGCGTCGCGTGCAAAGATGAAGAGCAAGCCGGTCTGCTCGAAGCGGTGGATTATCTCAATCGACGCATGGAAGAAATCCGCGATCAGGGCAAGATCGTCGGCCTTGAACGCATCGCCATCATGGCGGCACTCAACATCACGCATGAATTTCTCGGCGCCAAGATCGGCGGCAACTTTGACATGGCCGGCTTCAAGCGTAGAATGACCAGCATGGAAACAGTGATTGATCAGGCGATGTCTGAACAAAGTAAATTGTTCTGAAATGAATTGCGCAGTTGGTCGAATATCACTGTTCAGAAATTCCCCTGCGGTGTTCGTAAAGGCCTTAATTTCTTTGAGCCAATAAGTGGTAAACGGTTGCTGACCCTAGTGATACCGGTGTGAGCGTCCCACGCGGACGAACCTGAAGGAATCCGGAAGGCGACCCCTTGAACCTTTGGTTCAAGAAACGGGCCTGACGGCACAGGCGGGGGAACCTCAAATAGCAGTGGTG
>JBEBHE010000164.1:0-9955 GCA_040081205.1 Burkholderiales bacterium
GGCGAGCTTCGCGCCGAACACGCGCGCGAGTATGTCGGTGGTGCCGCCGGGCTGCGCGGGCGTGAGCATGCGAATCGGGCGGTTCGGATAGTCACCGGTTTGCGCGTGCGCTTGCATTACTGTCGTCATGCTCACCGCGCCTACGGCCAAAACCACGCCCAGCACGCTGACTTTCCATTGTGACGTATTCATAAAATATCCTTTAAAAACAAATATTTATAATATTACCCGCGTCACCACGTGCTCCCATCAGAGGCATGGCACACAAACCCGTTTACTGCGCGCTGATATTTGTCTTGCGTATCAAATTCGTCCAGCGGTCGATTTCCAGTTGGGTAAAGCGCCGCGCTTCCTGCGGTGTGCTGCCCAGCGGCTCGCCGCCCTGCGCCGCCAGTTGTTCAATGAACTCAGGTAATTTCAGCACGCGCGTGATTTCCGTATGCAAACGCTGCAACACCGGCGCCGGCGTTTGCGCGGGCGCGAGCATCTGGTACCACAGCGACGCCTGATAGCCAGCCAATCCCTGTTCCGCAACCGTGGGAATTTCCGGTGCGGCACGTGAACGCTTGGCGCTGGTCATCGCTATCGCACGCAGTCGGCCGCTTTTTGCGTGCGGCAGCACGGCCAGCGGACTGGTACACATGAACTGCACCTGCCCACCAATCACATCGGTCAACGCAGGCCCTGCGCCCTTGTACGGCACATGCAGCATATCAATGCCCGCATTGAACTTGATCAACTCCACCGCCAGATGCCCGCCGGTGCCCGGCCCGGAGGTCGCATAGTTGATGCGTCCCGGTTTTGATTTGGCGATGGCGATGAGTTCTTTCAGATTGCCTGCGCCCAATGCCGGATTCGCCACGCACAGCAGCGGCGAATCCGCCACCAGCGTGATAAACGAAAAATCCTTGATCGAATCGTAGGGCAGCTTTTTCAATAATGCCGGGTTGATGGCATGGGTAGCACTCGCCAGAAACAGCGTGTGGCCGTCGGGATTGGCGCGCGCCGCGAGTTCCGTCGCGATCACTTGTCCACCGCCGGGGCGGTTGTCGTTAATGAACTGCTGACCCAAAGCGTCGGTCAGCCGCACCGTCACCATGCGCCCCAGAATATCGCCCGCGCCGGCCGGCGGGAACGGGATGAGTACGCGCACAGCACGCTGCGGGTAGGGTTCGGCGGCATGAACACCTGCAGTAAAACAAACCAGCGCGCAGGCCGCACACGCGGCACACGACATCTTGACCAAACCCTGATCGACGAATGGATTCAATGTGTGCTTTCCAAATGTGCCACCTAAAAAGTTGGGCTCTTGAACTCGCCGCCCATCGCCACCAGCCCCCACGTGGGCAACTGCGCATCGACGCTGAAATTAATGTGACCCGATGCCGCGTGCGCGTCCCGAAAATAGCGCTGGATGGGATAGGTGTCGTAAATGCCGTTGGCGCCGGCCATCTCATGCAAAATATCGACGGCTTCCGTTACCATTTTGACGGCCAATGCGCTGTTGCGGCGATATTTGAGTTTGCTCAGCGTGTCAAAAGTGCCGCCGGCTTTGGCGATCTCGTGAGCCTCGATGCAATCATTGCGCAGCCACACGCGTGCTGCTTCGATTTTGCCCGCGGCATGCGCCACGCGATGCTGCACCGCCTGAAAATCGCGCATCTTCGCACCGGTGTAACTGGTGCTGCGCGACTTGACGTGTTCAATGGTGGCGTCCAGCGCCGCCTGCGCGTTGCCGATCATCGAGCCGCCGATGCCGTAGCCGCCAAAGCCCGACAATGGAATTTTGTAAATGGGATTGGTATGCACCTTCAGGCCCGGAAACTCGTGTCCCGGCTTGGCCACCTGCATCGACAACGCGCGATGCGCCGGCACGAAAATGTCCTTGCAACGCACCGTGCGACTGCCCGTGCCGCGCATGCCCAGCGTCTGCCAGTCGTCGATGATTTCGTAATCCTTGCGCGGCACCAGGCACATGCACCAGTCCACCGGCGTGTCGCCATCACGCACCACGCAGGCCAGCATGTTCCACTCGCTCACATCCACGCCCGACGAAAACCCCCACTGTCCCGACAGTTCCAAACCGCCATCCACGCGCCGTCCGCGGCCCTGTATGTAGGCGATGCCCGACGCAATGCCTACATCGGGATTGTCGCCCCAGATTTCTTCCTGCGCCTGCGGCTCCCACATCGACAACAGGCGGTGATGCGCGCTGAGATTGGTAAACGTCCATGCCGATGATGCATCGCCCTGCCCCAGCAAATCGGTCAGATCAACCATCGACACATAGGGCAATTCCATGCCGCCCCACGCCTTGGGTTGCATGTAGCGCAGCAGGCCGTTTTCGTGAAACGCGTCCAGCACGTCTGCCGTCATGTGCGTGGCTTCTTCCTGCGCGGCGGCGCGTTCCTTCAAAAAGGGAATCATCGCCTTGGCACGGCGCAACGCTTCGGGGTAATCAACGTCGGCAAAAGACCGTCGCGAGTGCGGCCTTGATCGATTGGATTTTTGGGTAACGGTATCGGGCATCGGAATACTCTTGCAAATCGTTATGGCGTTAGTGACAAAAAAACAAAAGCAGGCGATTCAGTAACCAGCAGCAGCCATCAGTCCCACGGCACGTCCGGCGCCTCGGCGAACACGCGCTGGAGCCCCTTGGACCAGAAGCGGCCAATCTCGGAATAATAGGTGTCGTTCTCCAGGAATCGTCGCCGCAGCGTGACCCGCAACAGGTCTTTCTCGTACACCACCAGATCAATCGGCAGCCCTACCGACAAATTACTGCGCATGGTGGAATTGAACGATACCAGCAGACACTTCGCAGCATCTTTCAGTGACGTGTCGTATTTGACGACGCGGTCGATTATGGGTTTGCCGTACTTGGTCTCGCCAATCTGGAAAAAATTGGTGTCGGCGCCAGACTCGATGAAATTGCCCTGCGGATAAATATGAAACAAGCGCTGCGATTTATCCTTGATCTGCCCACCAAGAATAAAGGTGCAGCCGGGATCGATGTTTTGCTGGGTCAGAATCGGCCCGTCGCGCACAATCACCTCACGCACGGTATCGCCGACCAACGCGGCGATGTCGTAGAGGCTGCGCAGTCCGAGCATTCCTGCGGGATTGATTTCACCCTCCGCACTTTTCATGCGCAGCTTGAGCAGGCTCACCACGCTTTGCGTCGATGCGAGATTCCCCGCCGACAGCAACACCACAACGCGGTCGCCCGGCACCTCGAATACCGTCATCTTGCTGTAGGTTGCAAGGTGATCCACGCCCGCATTGGTGCGGGAATCGGAGGCAAACACAATGCCGTGATCTGTCAGGGCCGCAACGCAGTAAGTCATGAAAGAAACACCCGATAGTAAAAACCGTATCTTACCGCACCGCGCTGGCGCATCCGCACGCCCGTCGCCCCATCGCGGTTCCACGAGATCGACCAAATGCTGCCGCCTGAGTGTGGCGCGCCGCAAGTCCGGCTACTGCAACGCTGCGTAGTACAGCGGGAACAATTTATGCTTGGCTATGATTGTCACCCTCAATCCAGGAGCGATCATGTCAGACGAAACCGTCACACAATTTTCTCACGTAAAACCGGACGACACGGCGTTCAAAGGCGCCGGACTTCGTGATTTCTTTATCTATCGGGATCTCGGTATCGCCGGCGCGACCAGCGGCAAAGTCATTGCCCAACTTACCAGAGCGCAAAATGCCCCGGAAAAAGGCACCGGCTGGCACTACCATGTGGCAGATTTTCATATCGTCATCATGCTTAAAGGCTGGGCGCGCTTTATGTACGAAGACAAGAACACGCTGGTGAGTGCAGGAGATTGCGTGCACCAGCGGCCGGGCATCGTGCACTATCTTTTTGACTACTCGCCGGACATGGAGTATCTGGAAATTGTCGGTCCGGCTGATTTTAAAACGGTGGAGGTTCCGGGCCCGTGCGCGGTGCCGGAACCCACGCCATGGCAGGCAACGGTGACTGCGTTGCGCGCCTGATACCGCAAACGACGCATCACTCAAAACTCCATGTCAAGCTCGCCGATATCCTCATGCTCGAGTTTGGCCCCGGCGATCCATGTTTTCATTTCTGGCAGCGCCATGATGGTTTTCGTATAGGCGGCGCAGCGGCTATCCAGCTTCACGTCGTATGTGATAAAGCGCGTGGCGACGGGCGCATACATGGCATCGGCCATGCAGCACTTGCTGCCGAATAAAAACGGACCGCCGTAATCGCGCAGGCATTCACGCCAGATAACCGCGATACGGTCTATATCGCCGGCGGCGCGCGCCCAGATTTTGTGGCCGGGGAAATGTGCTTTGAGGTTCATCGGCAAGGCCGCGCGCAGACTGCTGAACCCGGAATGCATTTCGCCGCAAATGGAGCGGCAACGCGCACGCGCTTCGCGCCGTTTCGGCAGCAGACCGCTCAACGGCTTTACTTCGTTCAGATACTCGGCAATGGCGAGCGTATCCCACACCCGGATACCGTTGTGAGTCAGGCACGGCACCAATATCGAAGGCGACAGCAGCAACAGCTCCCTGCGCGCGTCGGCGTCGTCCGGTGGAAGGATCACTTCCACAAAGTCCAGTTTGGCAAACTTGGCAAGCAACCAACCGCGCAACGACCACGACGAATAATTTTTGCTGCTGATACTGAGCGTAGCCTTGGCCATGGCGCTTATCTCCCGTGTTTGGTGCAAGCTGTGCGCGAACCTGTGTGCGATGCGGCTTTCTTGCATGTCTATTGCGCAAGGATTGTGCCAATTGCCGGATGCTGGCGCGATATTTGCATGTCATCGGTAGCGCCCGCTTAAATCCGAACCTGGCCACAAGGCGAAACAACCGATGATTTATCAAGCGTATCAAACACATGCGGACATGCTGTCACCGCTGAGAGCGACGGCAAAAACCGTCGCACCGCTTGTAAGTGGCACACGCTGGGGCGCGGCGGCATGGACAGCACGCAAAACAGCCGCCGCATGTGAAGTGATCAAACTCGCCGAGTTAACCCATAAGCGCCGGGAATTTGGCATCGATTTCATCACGGTAGGCGCGCAGGATGTCGCCGTGCGCGAAGTACCCGCTCACACCACGCCATTTGGCACGCTGCTGCATTTCGAGAAAGACCTTCGCACTGCACAGCCGCGCGTATTGATTGTTGCACCAATGTCGGGCCATTTCGCCACGCTGCTGCGCGAAACAGTGCGCACCATGCTGGCCGACCACGACGTGTACATCACCGATTGGCATAACGCGCGCGACGTGCCGCTGCATGCGGGGCGATTTGGCCTGGATGAATACACCGAGCATCTGATGACGTTTCTCGCCGTCATGGGGCCCGGCGCGCATCTGGTGGCCATCTGCCAGCCTTGCGTGTCTGCACTGGCCGCGGTGGCTATCATGTCCGAGGACAACCATGCGGCCACGCCGGCCAGTCTGACGCTGATGGCGGGGCCGATTGATTGCCGCATCAGCCCCACCGCGGTCAATAAACTGGCGACGTCCAAATCCATCGCGTGGTTCGAGCGCAACCTGATCGACACCGTTCCCTACCGGCATGACGGTGCGCTCAGGCAGGTCTATCCGGGATTCGTGCAAATTGCCGCGTTCATGAATATGAACCTCGAACGGCATGTCCGCTCTTTTCGCGAGCTGTATCACAACCTCGTCAAAGGCGACATGGAAAAAGCCGATGCCACGCGCCGCTTTTACGAAGAGTATTTTGCTGTGGCTGATCTGCCTGCGGAATTTTATCTGGAAACCGTCAGGATGGTATTTCAGGAATATGCGTTGCCGCGCGGCAAGCTGAAATGGCGCGGGCGGAAAGTCGATCCAGGCGCGATACGCCGCACGGCACTGTTGACGGTTGAGGGCGAAAAGGACGATATTTGCGCGCTCGGGCAAACGCTGGCCGCGCACGACTTGTGCAGCGGCTTGCGACAGTACATGCGCACGCATTACATAGAGGCCGGCGCCGGACACTACGGCGTGTTCAGCGGACGGCGCTGGAACAATCACATTTATCCGGTGGTGCGGGAAGCCATACACGCCGCCGGTTAGGAGCATCAACATGCTCAAAGGCAAGACCGCCCTGATCACCGGCTCGACCAGCGGCATCGGCCAGGGTATTGCAGAAGCGCTGGCAGCGCAGGGCGCCAACATCGTGCTTAACGGCTTCGGGCCCGCCGGCGAGATCGATGCGCTGCGCACAAAAATCGCTGCTGAACATGGCGTTGCCGTGCGTTACGACAGCGCGGACATGCGCAAACCCGATACCATCGAAATGATGCTCGGCAAGGCCATTGCGGAATTCGGCGCGATCGACATTCTGGTCAACAACGCAGGCATTCAGCACGTCGCGCCGATTGAGGAATTTCCGGTCGAAAAATGGAACGCCATCATCGCCGTCAATCTGATGGCGTCATTTCATACCATACGGCTTGCAATCCCTGCCATGAAGCGGCGCAAGTGGGGCCGAATCATCAACATTGCTTCGGCACACGCCTTGGTGGCTTCACCGTTCAAATCCGCCTACGTTGCCGCCAAACACGGTATTGCCGGACTCACCAAAACCGTCGCGCTTGAAACCGCTGCGTTCGGCATTACCGCAAACGCGATCTGCCCCGGCTACGTGCTCACACCACTGGTCGAAAAACAAATTCCAGATACGGCCAAAACGCGCGGCATCACTGAAGAACAGGTGATCAACAATGTGTTGCTTGCCGCACAGCCGACCCGGCAATTCGTCACCATCGAGCAGGTAGCGTCACTCGCGGTTTACCTTGCCAGCGATGCCGCGGCGTCGGTGACAGGATCGCTGATGCCCATAGACGGCGGCTGGACCGCGCAATAAATCATCACGAAACGGCAGCGCGCTCGAACGCGGGCACGCTGCCCCGAATGCTTCACGCGGCGATGGCAGTTTTGCAGACAGAGAGGTCGCTGGTGATCCACTCATACGCCGGCAGCGTCAGAAACTCCACGTAGTCGCCGGTACACATTTGGTCAAACAATTGAGCGGCATCCGGGTATTTGCCTGCCGCCCACGCTTCATCGCCCAAGTAGGTTTTTATCTTGGGCATTTCGTCCGCAAGCAACTGGCGAAACAATGCCGTCGTGACCTTGCGGCCATCGTTGAGAACACCCTTGGGACTGCGTATCCATTGCCAGATTTGCGAACGTGAAATTTCCGCGGTCGCTGCATCTTCCATCAGATTGAATACCGGAACGCAGCCGTTGCCCGCCAGCCACGCACCGATATACTGGATGCCGACGCTGATATTGTTGCGCAAACCCGCTTCGGTAATGGGCTGCCCGGGCTGAAAATCGAGCAAATCCTTCGCTGAAAAAGTCACGTCGGGGCGCTGCTTCCAGTACTGATTTGGCGACGGCATGTGCTGATCGAAAATCGCTTTCGCAATCGGCACCAGCGCAGGGTGCGCAACCCAGGTGCCATCACACCCATCCGTGACCTCGCGTAGTTTATCGGCGCGCACTTTTTCCATCGCGGCATAGTTGGCCGAGGGATCGTCTTTGATCGGAATTTGCGCCGCCATGCCGCCCATGGCCGGCGCGCCGCGGTGATGGCAGGTCTTGACCAACGCAAGCGCGTAGGCGCGCATGAACGGCGCAGTCATCGTTACCTGCGAGCGATCGGCCAGGCAAAAATCCTTGTTGACACGAAATTTCTTGATGCACGAGAAAATGTAGTCCCAGCGGCCAATGTTGAGACCTGCGGAATGCTCGCGCAATTCCCACAAAATCTCATCCATCTCGAACGCAGCCACCACCGTTTCGATCAATGCCGTCGCCTTGATGGTTCCGCGTTTAATGCCAAGCGTATCCTGCGCCACATTGAAAATGTCATTCCACAATCGCGCTTCGAGATGCGACTCCATCTTGGGCAGATAGAAATAAGGCCCGCTGCCGCGCGCCAGCAATTCTTTGGCATTGTGAAAAAAGTACAGCGCGAAATCGAAGATGCCGCCGGCGACGGGCCTGCCGTCGATCAACACATGTTTCTCGTCAAGGTGCCAGCCGCGCGGACGCGGTATCAGTACCGCAATCTTGTATTGAAGCCGGTATTGTTTAGCGCCCTGTTCAAGTGTGATGGTGCGGCGCACGGCGTCGCGCAGATTGCGTTGGCCATCGACCATGTTGTCCCAGGTCGGGCAATTGGCGTCTTCAAAATCGGCCATAAAGGTCGAGGCGCCGCAGTTGAGTGCGTTGATAACCATTTTGCGGTCGGTCGGACCGGTAATTTCGACTCGCCGATCCAGCAGATCGGCGGGTTGCGAAGCGATTGTCCAAGCCGAATCGCGAATGCTTTGGGTTTCGGGCAGGAAATCGGGCAACCTGCCTGCATCAAATTCTTTCTGTCGCACGACGCGCTTCGCCAGCAGTTCTTGGCGCTGGTTTTCAAATTGGCGATGCAGCTTGGCGACGAACGCGAGCGCCGCCGGGGCGAGTATGTCGTCGCATTGGGGCGTGATCGCAGCACGCAGTGTGACACCCTCAGGCAGTTTTGAATCCATATTCAAGCTCCTGTATTTATTAAGCAATAATGATGCTTCGCACAATTATGAGATTCCAGGAAAAAACGAATATCCCACCACAACAAGAGATCCTACTTCAATAGGAGAATTACCTGTTACCCGCCACTCTCCACCTATCCGGACGCGTCATGAGTATAGCAGGGGTATATTGCAATGCAACATTCGATAAGGTAGCATTGAAACATCCCATCCAATAGGCACCGCAATGGAGCGGCCCCGTCCCATCAGATGGGTGTAGATACGAATGCCGGAACAATCATCACTTTTGCGTGCAGCCGTGAAATCGCGTGGCGGCAACAATGCAGCCCGACGCCATCTCTGTTCGGAGGCCAGTATGGTCATGCATCGTTTTCGGGTGTATGGTTCAAGCGCGAAAGTGGTGCAAGATCGAGCGCAGGACATATCACCCGCGTCAGTCGCGCCTATAAGTTATAAAAAAATAACTTTAAAAACAAAAAGTTAAATTAACATCCGTAACAGCACTGCGCATTGGCACAGTGATTGCTGTTGTTGGACGTCAATGTTAATTCCGCACAAATTTGGAGCAATAGCGTGAACCGGCCAGCCATCTATAACGAGATGTACCGCGAGGACGGCGCAGTGCATCCGCATTGCCGGCCGTACTCGGATTGGCTGAAGAACAAGCCGCTAGACTTCATCAAACAAAAACAGCGCGAAGCGGACACGCTGTTCACGCGGCTGGGCATTACGTTTGCGGTATATGGAGACGAAGGCGGGGTCGAGCGCTCAATTCCGTTCGATATCAT
Source organism: Burkholderiales bacterium (assembly GCA_040081205.1). GTDB lineage: Bacteria > Pseudomonadota > Gammaproteobacteria > Burkholderiales > SG8-41 > UBA5216. Next base: position 9,329 of record JBEBHE010000164.1, read on the forward strand.
TCCGCGCATCATTCGTGCGAAAGCGTGGAAAACGATTTCCGATGGTGCGTGCCAGCGAGTACGCGCGCTCAATGCTTTTCTCAAAGATATCTATCACGATCAGGAAATCATCAAAGCGGGCGTGATCCCCGAACAACAAGTATTGGGCAACAAACTGTTCCGCCCGGAAATGCGCGGCTTCAACGTGCCGGGCGACGTTTATGTGCATGTCGCGGGCATTGATATCGTCAAGACCGATCAGGATAAATTCTACGTGCTTGAAGACAATCTGCGCACGCCTTCGGGCGTGTCGTACATGCTGGAAAACCGCAAAATGATGATGCGGCTGTTTCCGGAATTATTTTCGCGCATGCCGGTGGCGCCGGTGGACCACTACGCCGACGTGCTGCTGGACAATTTGCGCGCCGTAGCCCCCGCCGGTGTCACCAACCCGACGGTGGTAGTACTCACGCCGGGTTCCTATAACAGCGCTTATTTCGAGCATGCATTTCTGGCACAGCAGATGGGGGTCGAACTGGTGGAAGGCCCTGACTTGTCCGTGACGAATAACCGGGTGTATATGCGCACCACGCGCGGACCGCAGCGTGTGGATGTCATTTACCGCCGCATCGATGACGATTTTCTCGA
>JBEBHE010000165.1:0-9906 GCA_040081205.1 Burkholderiales bacterium
AAAACTTGGATTGCAAGAAAGCAATCTTGGCGCCTGCAGCGGCGTTGATGACCGGCGCAAACGAAGTCCTGTCGATTGTGGTTTTACCCTCACCGAGTTGCTGATTTCGATGGCAATTATGGCGGTGCTGGCGGCTATTGCCTTTCCTATGTACTCTGATCACAAAGAGAAGTTGAAACGGCATCAGGCTGTAAAGGACATTACGTACATCCAGACCACAGTGGATGCATTTGCCCTCGAAAACCGGTATGCGTATCCCGATACGCTGGCGGACGTAAAAATGGACACGATGAAGGATCCATGGAACGGCCCGTATCAGTACACCCGGCTCGACAATGCTAAAGGCAAGGGTAGTTCGCGCAAGGACAAGAACCTGACGCCGATCAACACCGATTACGATCTGTGGAGTAACGGGCCGGATGGGAAAAGTGTCGCGCCGCTCACCGCCCAAGCCAGCAGGGACGATATCGTGCGGGCAAATAATGGGCGTTTCATAGGCCCGGCGGCCGATTACTAATCCGCCTGAATGAAAATCGAGGGATCGTTCCTTCAGAGTAAGGTTGCACGGCGGGTGTTCGCGCTTTTCGTGCTGACGGCGCTTATCCCGGTTGCGTTTATTTCGGTATTTTCCCACTATCAGGTAACGCGGCTGCTGACCGAGCAGACGCAGCGGGAACTCGCGTTATTCGGCGCTTCCTATGGTTCTTCGTCGTACGAACGGCTGCTGCTGGCGGAGCGTACGCTGGGCAATGTGGTGGTTGAGTTGGCCCGCGATCTGCCAGCGGATCAACTGGCGAAACTTTTCAGCCCGGTGATTCGGGCGGCGGTGCAACAGTCGCCATCGGGCGAACGCAAGGCCGTATTCGGCAAAGATTTCAATGTTGGAAAGTTGAGCGAGGCCGAGTACGATCAGTTGCGCCGCGGCATGTCGGTGCTGCAGATCAGTGCCTCTGCGGAGCGTGACGGCGTTGTTGTTCTGCTACTGGCAATCGATGCCGCACAAATCGAAAAAGGATGGGTGGCCGTCGAAGTAAATCCGGCGTATCTCTGGGCAGATCAGGATGAATTGCCTTACATGATCAGTGTCTGCGTTCTGGACAGCGCGAACCATCCCCTGTTTTGCTCCAATCGGGAAATTAAACAAGCCGTGGTGCGAACGGCGGCGAGCGTATCGGCCAAAGGTGCGCGGAGCCAAAACACGTTGCAGGCGGGCAACGTGGCGTATTTTGCGGCGTTTCGCGAGATATTTGTCGCCTCGAAGTTCGGCAAGCATCACTGGACGGTGGTCGCGACCCGTCCGGAATCCGAGGCGTTGGCGCCGGTGTCGGTGTTCAGCATTATTTTCTGGGGCAGCGTGCTTCTGTCGGTGCTGGTAGTGATGCTGCTCAGTGTGTCGCAGATCCGCCGTACGCTGATTCCGCTGGAAAGCCTGATGGCTGCCACACGGCGCATCGCCAAGCGCGATTTTTCCACGCCGGTGGAAGTGAAGCGGGGCGATGAATTCGGCGAACTGGCCGATACATTCAACACCATGTCTACCCGGCTCAACCGGCAATTCACCGTGTTGTCCGTGCTGTCGCGGATAGACCGTTCGATTCTGTCTGATTTGAATGTGGCATATGTGATCGATGAAGTGCTGTCGCGATTGCCTGAGTTGGTGAAAACGGATTTTGCGGCGATCTTTGTGCTAAAGCACGATTCGGAGCGGGATGGTGCGATCCACTTTGCGTCTGCCACGCATGGCCGGCAGAAGGTAATGGATATTGCAATTGGCGATGATGTTCGGGAATTATTGCTGCAACATGCCGCCGGACAATGGGGCGCTACGGAGACGGCAGCGCCGCTGTACCAGACCTTCCGGCTGACCACCGGTGATGCCCGCAGGCTATTCGTTTTGCCGGTGATGTGGAAGGACCAGCTGTGCGGCGCGATGTTGCTGGGCTGGCAGGACGAGGTGACGCTGGACGAGGAAGACATCGCCCATGTGCGCGACTTTGCCGATCGAGTCGGTGTCGTGCTGTCCAGCAGCGCGCGCGAAGCCAGACTCTTCTATCAGGCGCGTTACGATGCACTCACGGATTTGCCCAATCGTTATTTGTTCATGGAACGTCTTGCGCAGGAAATATCGCGCGCGCAACGCGAAAGCCGCCAACTGGTGGTGCTGTTTGTTGCGCTGGACCGCTTCAAAAATGTGAACGACACGTTAGGGCACGCGGCGGGAGACGCGCTGATCCAGGAGACGTCCGTGCGCCTGCGCAAACATCTGCGCGAGGGTGATACGCTTTCACGCTTTGGCGGACAGGAGTTCGCCATTGTATTGAGTGGTGCGCTTGGGCCTAAGCAAGCCGAAGTGGTGGCGCGAAACGTGATCGCCGCGCTGGCCGAACCGTTTGTGATCGAGCAGGTGGAGTCGTTTATTACCGCCGGTGTCGGCATAGCGATCTATCCCGACGACGGCGCGAATGCCGCCAATGTGCTGCGCAACGCCGACACGGCGTGCGCCAAAGCAAGCGGGCGAAGCACGTTTGTGTATTTCACCGAAGGCATGAATCAGCAGGCGGTGCGGCGCGCGAGCCTCGAACGTGAATTGCGGCGCGCGATCGAACAACGGCAGTTCATGTTGTATTACCAACCCAAAGTGGATTTTCAGAGCGGGCGCATTGTTGGTACGGAAGCGCTGATCCGCTGGCAGCATCCGGAGGCCGGCGTGGTGAATCCGGGGGGCTTCATCGACGTAGCGGAAGACACCGGACTGATTGTGGAAATGGGGCGGTTCGCATTGGAGGAAGGGTGCCGTCAGTTCCGCGACTGGCGTGAGCGTGATATCCGCCTTAATCACATAGCGATTAACGTGTCGAGCCGCCAATTCCGCTCAGGTAACGTGCTGGATGACGTGTGCAAGAATCTGCTGGCGAATGATTTTCGGCCGGGAGAGCTGGAACTGGAAGTGACCGAAAGCCTGATGGTGGATAACTTCGACGACGTGACGCGCTTGCTTAAGGAATTCAGAGCCTACGGCGCGAGTATCGCGCTGGATGATTTTGGCACAGGTTATTCGTCGATGAGTTATCTGGAGATATTGCCGTTCGACACCCTCAAGATTGACATATCATTTATACGGCCGATCAAGGAAAACGGCGAGGGCGGCGCCATTGCTACCGCTATTATCGCGATGGCGAAGTCGTTGAACAAAAAAGTGGTGGCGGAGGGCGTCGAGACGCAGGCGCAGGTGGATTTTCTCAAACGCCTTGGCTGCAACATCGCGCAAGGTTATTTTTACGGCAAGCCCTTGCCGCCTGCGGAATTCGAGGCGCTTTATCTCCAGCAAAAGCAATTACAATAGCGGCAAGTTGATTTAAAGAGGTCGTATAAATGAGCCGCTACGTTGCTGGAATCGTTGCCTTTTTGTTCTCCGGTTTTGCGGGTTCTTTGCACGCGCAATATCCCACGAAGCCGATACGCGTCGTCGTGCCTTTTGCCGCGGGTTCAAGCACCGATGTCGTCGCGCGTATTCTCGCGCAACCGTTGCAGCAGTCTATGGGGCAAACTCTGGTTATCGACAACCGGCCCGGCGCCGATGGCGCGCTGGCGGGGGACATGGTGGCCAAAGCGCCGGCGGACGGCTACACACTGTTGCTGGCGACCAACAGCCCGCTCTCTGCGGTGCCGCATTTACGCAAGAAAATGCCGTACGACGCACTAAAGGATTTTGCACCGATCTCGATGGTCGGGTATTACACGTTTCTGGTGGCGGTGAACGCCGGTGTTCCCGTCAAATCACTGCGTGAATTGTTCGATCATGCGCGCGCCAATCCCGGCAAACTCAATTACGCCACGGGTAACACCAGCAGTATTGTGCTGACGGCGATGCTGAACTCACTGGCGAGTGTGAAAATGCTGCACGTGCCGTATAAAAGCGAACCGCCGGCAGTGGTGGATTTAATTTCAGGGCAGGTGCAGGTGATGGTGAGTTCTTATGCGACCGTGGCTTCGCACTTGCGCGAGGGCCGCATCCGCGCGCTGGCGTTGGCGCTTAACAAGCGCAGCCCGCTGCTGCCGAATGTGCCGACGGTGGCGGAATCCGGATTCCCGAAGTTTTCCATCACACCGTGGGCTGGAATGTTCGCACCGGCGCGTACACCCAAGGCCGTCGTGGATAAACTCAGCCGTGAGTTCAATATAGTGCTGAAGCGCGCGGACATCCGCAGTCAGCTCGATCAACAGGCGTTCGCGGGTGAGGGCTCAACCCCCGAAGCGCTGGACGTGTGGGTGAAGGATCAGTATCAGATTTGGGGTGCGGCGATGCGCGAGGCAGGCATACAACCCGAATGAGCTACCCCAGTTGTTTGCGCATTTCTGCCGCTTGCGCTTGTAACGACTTCATCAAACGTACTTCCGGCGCGGGCGCACAGTTGGCATAGGCGCAGCCCATCGCTTTGAGTTGACCGGCGTCACGCGGCAGGGCCGGGTGATTGATCGGTAAAGCGAGTTTTGCACCGGCGCCATTTTTCAGCGCGGCTTGCAGGCGTTCAATCACTGCCAGCAATTTCGGATGGTTCGGTGTCCCAGTCACACCGAGCGTGCGCGACATATCCGACGGCCCGACCACAATCAGATCGACGCCTTCGACCTTGGCGATGTCTTCCAGCTGATCCAGCGCTTGTTGGTCTTCAATCATTAGCGCGAGGGTGATTTCGCGATTCGATTGTTCCATGTGTTCCAACTGCGGCACCTTGCCGTAATCGGCGGCGCGCGTGGAGCCTGCCATGCCGCGATCACCCAGCGGCGGATAACGCACCGCCTGCACCGCGGCGCGCGCGGCTTCGACATTGCTGATATGCGGAATCTGCAAACCCTGCACGCCCATGTCGAGCAGGCGCAACAAAAATGCCGGATCGAATCCGGGCGGACGCACAATCGGTGAAATGCCAACGCGTTCCGCTGCCATCACCATCAATTGCACGTCGCGCAGATCGAAGCTGGTGTGCTCCATATCGATGAACGCCGCGTCAAAACCGGAATGGCCGATGATCTCAACGATTTGCGGATCGGCAATGCCGCCGACGTAGGTACCGAGTGCAAGGCCGCCTTCGCGGATAATTTTTTTGACGCGATTGGTTTGCATGATAGCGACTGTATTTTGTTAAGTGTTTGTTTTTAAATGATAATCACTCTGCTTTGATTTGATTCTCTTTGACTACTTTGCCCCACTTGGCAATTTCTCCGCGCACGTGCGCGCTGAATGCCTCTGGTGTCATCGGTGAAGGTTCCGCGCCGAAATCAGCGAAGCGTTTTTTAACATCCGCCGTGGACAGCGCTTTGTGGATTTCCGCATTCAAACGTTCCATCGCAGGGCGCGGTGTTTTCGCGGCGCTGAAGATGCCCCACCACAACGACACGTCGTAGCCGGGCACGGCGTCCGCAATCGGCGGCAACTCCGGCGCGAATGCCGAGCGCTTGGCGGTGCTGACACCGATAACGCGCAGGCGTCCTGTCTTGAGGTGCGCTTCAACGGAGGGCAACCCGACGATCACTGCCTGCACCTGGCCCGCGATTAAATCGGTCAGCGCGGGGCCCATGCCTTTGTGCGGCACATGCACGATATCGATCTTCGCGGAAGATTTCAGCACCTCCATCGCCAGATGATTGATGCCGCCGACACCGGAAGACGTGTAGTTCAGTTGGCCGGGACGCGCGCGCAGCAGCGCAATCAGTTCACGGGTATTCCTGGCCGGCAGCGATGGATGCACTACCAGCACCATCGGACCAAACCCCAGCATGGTGATGCCGGCGAGATCGTTCACCGGATCAAACGGCAACTTGCTCATCAGTGCCGCACCGGTGGTATAGGAAGTGGAGGTGACATACAGCGTATGACCGTCAGGTGGCGCCTTGGCGGTGAGATCGGCGGCAATCATCTGGTTAGCCCCAGGGCGATTTTCCACAACCACCGGCTGCCCTACCGATTCGCTAACGCGCTGGCTGATGGCGCGTGCGAGTATGTCGTTGCTGCCGCCGGGCGGTGCGCCGACGAGGATGCGGATGGGCTTCGCGGGGAAAGCCGGTTGCGCCTGGACAGCGGATACCAGCGCGGCGCCAGCTACAATCAATAACAGGTGTCGTGGATGCATGGTTTTTTCGTATTGAAGATGTGTATTGCGGTGCTTACTGAGGCGCTATGCCGACCAACTTGATCAGCTTGCCGTATTTTTCATAGTCGGCCCGGAAGCGTGCCGCGGTTTGTTCCGGTGTCATGGTCCACGGCTCCAGCGACTCCATGCGCTTTTTGGTATCGGCGCTGTCGATGGACTTACCGATTTCCGCGTTGATGCGATCGACGAGGGTGCGCGGCAGATTCGCCGGCCCCATCACACTGACCCAGCCGCGAAACTCGTATCCTGGCACGCCGTTTTCGGCGATGGTCGGTGTTTGCGGAAACTGCGGTAAGCGCGTGTCGGACGTTACCGCGATCAGGCGCAGCCGATGGCTTTGCATATGCGTCACCAATGCCGCGGGGGTGCCTGCGATGACTTGGGTCTCACCCGACACGACGGCGGTCGTCGCCTGGCTGCCGCCTTTGTAAGGCACGTGCAGCATTTTTGTGCCGGCCATGGAGTCGATCAGCGCCACGGCGAGGTGCGAGAAACTTCCCGCGCCCGACGAGGCATACAACACCTGGCCCGGTTGTGCTTTGGCCAGTGCCACCAGTTCTTTGACGGTTTTTACCGGCAACGAAGGATGCACCGCGATCAAACCGGTTTGCGCGGAGAGCAATCCGATAGGCGTGAAGTCCTTAAACGTGTCGTAGGGCAGCTTTTTCAGGGTATGCGGATTGGTGATATGGCTGGCCGAATGCACCATCAGGGTGTAGCCGTCGGGCGGGGATTTGGCAACGATGTCGGCACCGATGACACCCGTGGCGCCGGCGCGATTGTCGATGGGAAACTGCTGGCCGGTGTTTTCCGATATCTTCTGGAACACAATGCGGCCCACGGTATCCACCAATCCGCCCGGTGGCCACGGCACCACCACGCGCACGGTTTTGGCAGGATAGGCTTGTGTGGTTTGCGCGTGCGCGGCGGTGATGCCCGTCAGAACGAATCCGGCTATAGTGACCGCAGCCGCGAAAAACTTTGTCATTAAATTCCTCTCTAGCAACAGGTGAAACGGATGCGCCGATTCTAGGCCGGCGTGTGGATTCCCCGTATCATAACGGGGTTACGCTGGTGTTGTGAATCTTGTGCTTATGGTATTGATTGTGCTTATGGTGATGTTTCCGCGAATCTAATGGAGAATTAAGGTGCCCAAATTACTGGTGATACACGGCGCAGGCATGAATATGCGCGGCAAGACGCAATTGGACGTTTTCGGGCCGATGCAACTGCCCGAGTACGATGTTCACATCCGCCAATACGCGGGCGAACTGGGCTTCGACGTCGAAATCTTTCACTCGAATATCGAAGGCGAAGTGATCAATAAACTGTATGCGGCACATGAAAGCGGCGTGGATGCGTGCATTATCAATCCAGCGGGATACAGTTCCGGATATCGCTCATTGAACGCAGCGCTGTCGCAGGTGAAATTTCCGTCGATAGAATTGCACATCTCGAATCCGGCGCGGCGCGGGGGAATGTCCGAAGTGGCAAAAGTAACGCGCGGCGTGATCACCGGTTTCGGCATCTTTGGATATTGGATGGCGATGCGCGGCTTGCAGGATATTCTGGCCAAGAAATGACATCCCGCGCATGAAAATACGATGTTGGCCCTTTGCGTTGTGTGCCTTGCTGGCAAGCACAGCCTGGGGACAAGCTTATCCCACGCGCCCTGTGCGCGTGGTAGTGCCGCAACCGGCGGGCGGCAGCATGGACGCCAACGCGCGCGCGCTGGCAATTTATCTGGAGCAGGCGTTCGGCCAGAATTTTGTGATCGATAATCGTGGTGGCGCCAACGGCATTATTGCGGGCGAACTGGTAGCGCGCGCGGCACCGGACGGACATACGGTGCTCTATACCTCGAATTCATTCATCATTAATCAGTTGGCGCAAAAGAAATTGCCGTTTCATGTGATCAACGATTTCGCGCCGGTGACACAGGTTGCCACGCTGCCGGGCTATCTGGTGCTGGTGAATGCGCAGGTGCCGGTGAAGACGCTGAAGGAACTCATCGAACTGAGTAAAACGCCGGCCAGCAATATCAAGTTCGGCTCCGGCGGCATTGGCAACAGCCAGCATTTGCTGGGCGAGTACATGAACGCCCGATCGGGCGCGAAGATGATTCATGTGCCGTACAAAGGGCTGGCGCCGATGATCACCGGACTGATGGGTAACGAAATCCAGGTGGCCTTTGCCGCACCCACCGTGGTGCTGCAACACATCAAGTCGGGCCGTCTGAAGGCGCTGGGTTACTCGGCGGGCAAGCGTTGGTCAGGTATGCCCGAATTGCCTGCGATGGGGGAAATTATTCCCGGTTTTATTTACGAGGCTGCCTGGCATGGTGTGTTGGCGCCGGCGGCGACGCCTGCCGGTTTGGTGTCGCGTTTGCAGGCGGAGATCGCCAGGGCAGTGCGTGTGCCGAAGATGCGCGAATTTCTGGAAACCGGCGGTTATGTGCCTCTTGCGAGCACGCCAGGCGATTACCGGAAATTTCTGGTGAATGACTTAAAAACGCTGGCGGAGCTGTTTCGGTTGGCAAACATCAGGGCAGAGTAGGTCCGCCGGTTCATAGTGCTGCGTGGTGCAGCGGCAACTATTTCTTGCGGCCGGTAAAGATGCGGTCGGTATCGACAAATCCGTCGGGGATGCCCACCATAATGTCGTACAGATTTTGAATGGTCACGATGACCGGAAACGGAAAGCCCTGGCGGCCCCCGCGCTCATCGGTGAGCAATCCATCGAAAAAAGCCCGCAACGCTTCCTTATTCCCGCGCAGCGAGAATATCTTGTCTGCGAGACGGGGATATCCCTCAATCAGCACCTTGGGATAATCCGCTTCGGGCAGTTTGCGGTAGAACGCCTCGGCGGCGGGATCTATATTTTGATTCATGTCGGCCATGTCGTCCTCGCTGTTGCTGGTTATTGCTTGAGTTCGCGCACGGGCGAACTCGAGACCATTTTAGATTAAGTATTGTGCCAGTTCAACCGCGTGCCCGAGACGGCGGCGAATTCGGTTTCGTTGAGTAGTCAGTATAATTCCCCGAATCATCCCTGTTGTTCCAAGGAGGCAATGGCATGTTATTTTCACCGGGTATGGCCTGTTTCAAGGGTTCTGGGGCGATTGGAACTGCCGGGCTGAAAGGCCCAGCTGGCTTCAACATAAGTCGTGTGTTTTTGATTGCCATGCTGACGGCGCTCAGCGGCACAGGCATTGCCGCGGAAAAATATCCGCAGCGACCGATACGCATCCTGATTCCGTTTCCCGCCGGCGGCGTGGCCGACACCATCGGGCGCACGCTGGGCGAACAACTCAATGCGCAAATGGGCCAGCCGGTGGTCATCGACAATCGCCCGGGCGCGGGCGGGCGCATCGCGGCGGATTTGCTGGCGAAAGCCGAGGCCGATGGTTACACCTTGTTTGTATCGACGGCGGGGCCGCTGGCGATCAGTCCGGCGCTGCTGAAAAACCTGCCGTACGACGCGGAAAAAGATTTTCAGGCGATAACGCGGGTGGCGGAAGCGATCAACGTGATGGTGGTCAATCCATCGAGCGGTGTGCGCAATGTGAAGGAGTTTGTCGATTGGGCAAAAAAACGCGCAGGGGACGTGCGCTACGGCAGTTCCGGCGCCGGACAGCCCGATCATTTATCGGCAGAACTATTTCAGCGGCTATCGGGATTGCAAATGATTCATGTGCCTTACAAAGGCGGTGGGCCGGCGCTGGTGGATCTGGTGTCCGGCGATTTGCAAGTGA
>JBEBHE010000166.1:0-9888 GCA_040081205.1 Burkholderiales bacterium
TGGTGCCGGGAGCCGGAATCGAACCGGCACGCTGTTGCCAGCGCGGGATTTTGAGTCCCGTGCGTCTACCAATTCCGCCATCCCGGCAAAGGAAGCCAACTGGAGGGCGCGATTATAGCGCTGGAAACGCGGTTGCGCGATATCGGCATTTCGCGCCGCGTATAATCCGCGCGATGTTTCTGGACGATTTTGATTTTGAATTGCCGGCAGAGCTGATCGCGCAGGCGCCCGCGGTGGAGCGCACGGCCAGCCGTTTGCTGCATCTGGACGGCACGACGGGCGCGCTGTCCGATACTTATTTCAAGCAACTTGCTGAAGCCGTCAATTGCGGCGATGTGATGGTGTTCAACGACACCCGCGTGATCAAGGCGCGTCTTACCGGGGTCAAAGACAGCGGCGGCAAAATCGAAGTGTTGATCGAGCGCGTGCTGGCGAGCGACCGGGCGCTGGCGCAGGTGCGTGCGAGTAAGTCGCCGCGCGTGGGCAGCCGGCTCGTCCTCGCCGGCGACATTGTTGCTACCGTATTGGGGCGGCATGGCGAATTCTTTGAATTGCGCTTTGAAGACTGTACCGACATTTTTGCGCTGCTCGAACGCCACGGCGCCGTGCCGTTGCCGCCTTACATTTCGCATGCCGCCAATGCCGTTGACGAGACACGCTACCAAACCGTTTACGCCCGTGCGCCCGGCGCGGTGGCTGCGCCCACGGCGGGTTTGCATTTCGATACAGCCATGCTCGAAGCGTTGAAGCAGCAGGGCGTGATCATCGCGCACGTGACGTTGCATGTCGGTGCGGGCACGTTTCAGCCCGTGCGCGTTTCGGATTTAAGGGAGCATCAGATGCACAGCGAGTGGTATGACGTGCCGCAAGCGACGGTGGATGCGATACGCGTCGCGCGCGAGCATGGTTCACGGGTGATGGCGGTGGGTACCACCAGCCTGCGCGCGCTGGAATCGGCAGCGGCGGGCGGCGACGTAAATGAATTACTGAGTGGAGCACTGAGGGCAGGAGCCGGCGACACACGTCTGTTTATCACGCCGGGCTACGCATTCAGGGTGGTGGATCGGCTGCTCACCAATTTTCATTTGCCGAAATCCACGTTGCTGATGCTGGTGTCGGCGTTCGCGGGCGTGGATAATGTGCGCCGCGCTTACCAGCATGCCATTTCCGCGCGCTACCGTTTTTTCAGCTATGGCGACGCCATGCTGATCGAAAGAAAAAATCCGTGACACGCCTGCAACCAAATACTCGCGATGCCTACCGGCACTTCATCAACATCACCACGCGCTGGATGGATAACGACGTATATCGGCATGTGAATAACGTTGTTTACTATTCGTTTTTCGATACGGCGGTGAATGATTACCTGATGCGTCAGGGCGTGCTTGACCTCGACCATTCACCCGTAGTGTCGCTGGTGGTGGATACCGGTTGCCAGTTCTTTAGCGCTATTGCGTTTCCGGATACGGTGCATTGCGGCCTGCGCGTCGCGCATCTTGGCAAAAGCAGCGTGCGCTACGAGATCGGCATTTTCCGCAACGAAGATCCGCTGGCGGCGGCGCAGGGGCATTTTGTGCATGTGGCGTGTGACCGGCAGACGCAGCGACCGGTGGCGATGCCGGATGATTTGCGACGCGTGCTCGAAGCGCTGCGCATCGATTCGAAGTAGGCCGCGATGGAATTCAAGGTAACGCACACGGATCGGGGCGCTCGGCGCGGCGTGTTAAATACTGCACACGGCGACATCGACACGCCAACGTTCATGCCGGTGGGCACCTACGGCACGGTGAAGGCGATGAAGCCGACGGAGTTGCGTGAGATCGGCGCGCAAATCGTTCTAGGTAACACGTTTCACCTGTGGCTGCGGCCGGGCTTGGAAGTGATCGGCGCACACGGCGGGCTACATCGTTTCATGGGTTGGGACGGGCCGATCCTTACCGATTCGGGCGGGTTTCAGGTGTTCAGCTTGGGCGCGCTGCGTAAAATTTCCGAGGAGGGCGTCAAATTCCAGTCGCCGGTGAATGGCGATGCGTGCTTTTTGTCGCCTGAAGAATCGATGCGCATTCAGCGCGTGCTCAACTCTGACATTGTAATGGTGTTTGATGAATGCACGCCGCACCCGGCGACGGAGAGCGAAGCGCGCGCATCGATGGAATTGTCGTTGCGCTGGGCGTTGCGGTCGAAAGATGCGCACGCTGGCAACGCCAACGCATTATTCGGCATCGTGCAGGGCGGTATGTTCGAGCATCTGCGTGATGCCTCGTTGGCGGGATTGCAGGGCATCGGCTTCGACGGCTACGCGATTGGTGGCCTGTCGGTGGGCGAACCCAAAGAAGACATGTTGCGCATCCTGAATCACACGGCGCCGCAGTTGCCAGCCGATAAGCCGCGTTATTTGATGGGGGTGGGTACGCCCGGCGATATTGTCAACGCGGTGATGGCGGGCATCGATATGTTTGACTGCGTATTGCCCACGCGCAACGCGCGCAATGGCTGGCTCTACACCAGCGAGGGGGTCATCAAGTTGCGAAACGCCCAATACCGCGATGACCTCAGGCCGCTGGATCCCAAGTGCGCGTGTTATACCTGCACCCATTTCACCCGCGCTTATCTGCATCATTTGCAGAAAATCAACGAAATTCTCGGCGCGCAGTTGAATACTATGCATAACCTGCATTTTTATCAGCAGCTCATGCGCGGGCTGCGCGCGGCTATTGTCGCTGGAAACTTGTCTGCGTTTGTGGCGGGATTGGCATTGGAAGGTGCGCAGGTCTAGGCGGGGATGGGTAAAAATGGGTTAAAATACAAGGGTTTTGGCATGTTCGGCCCTGAAGTTGGAACTTGAATTATCGGGGCGGCGCCACAAGCTAACCAAAAGCGGTTTTCCGAGGGGAGTGTCACCAATGTTTATCAGTCAGGCGTGGGCCCAGAGCGGCTCGCCAGCAGCGGCAGGCGGCGGTATCGAAAGCATGCTGCTCATCGTGTTGATGTTCGGCGTGCTGTACTTTTTGATGATCCGTCCGCAGATGAAGCGCGCCAAGGAACACAAATCCATGATCGAAGCGTTGCAAAAAGGCGACGAGGTGATCAGCGGCGGCGGTATCCTTGGCCGTGTGTCCAAAATCAGCGATAACTACGTCACGCTCGAAGTTGCACAGGGCGTGGAGATGGTGTTGCAACGCTCCGCCGTGCAGGTGGTGTTGCCCAAAGGCACGATTAAGAATATTCAGTGAACGACAGGCGAGCCAACACGTTTGCCGATGTTGCCCGTTCCCCGTTAACTCGTTCATGGCCTTAAAATGAATCGCTACCCGCTCTGGAAATATGTCCTGCTGGCCGTCGTGCTTGCGCTCGGTTTTTTATATACCGTGCCGAATTTTTATGGCGAGTCGCCGGCGGTGCAGATTTCTCCGCTCAAGCCCACGACGAAAATCGATACCGCGATGCTGGGGCGCGTCGAAGAGATTCTGAGCAAAGGCGGGTTCAAGCCGGAAGGCTTGTTGCAGGATGCTGCCAGCGTCAAGGCGCGCTTCGGCACCACCGAGATCCAACTGAAAGCAAAGGAATTGCTGCAAGCGCAGTTGGGCGAGGATTACGTGGTGGCGTTCAACCTGTTGTCGCGCAGCCCGGAATGGCTGACGTCGATCGGCGCGCTGCCGATGTATCTGGGGCTGGATTTGCGCGGCGGCGTGCATTTTTTGTTGCAGGTCGATATGAAGGCTGCCCTCAACAAGAAAATCGACACCACGGTTAACGATATTCGCACCACCCTGCGCGACAAGCGCATTCAATATGCCGGCGTATCGCGCGACAAAGACACGGTGGTAGTGCGCTTCCGCGACAAGGCCGCCCGCGACAAGGGCGTGGCCGAAATCGAAAAAAACATGCCCGATATCGAATTGCGGTCGCAGGAGGATGGCGGCGAGTTTCGTGTCACGGGTAAGCTCAAGCTGGAAGCGGAAAAGCGCACGCAGGAAAGCGCGCTGCAACAAAACATACTCACGCTGCGTAACCGCGTGAACGAACTGGGCGTCGCCGAGCCGATTATTCAGCAGCAGGGCGCCGACCGCGTGGTGGTGCAGTTGCCCGGCGTGCAGGATACGACGCGCGCAAAAGATATTCTCGGCCGCACGGCGACGCTGGAAATCCGCATGGTTGAAGCGCATGCCGGCGATCCGGCTTCGCGCAACTATGAGCCGCAAAAGATCGAGCAGGCTGTCAAAGGCCAAGTGCCTTTCGGCACCGAATTGCATTACGTGTTGCGTGACGGCGGCAAGGAAGCGCTGCTGCTCAGCAAACAAGTGGTGCTCACCGGCGAAAGGCTGACCGACGCGTCGCCGGGATTTGATTCCACCGATAACCGGCCGATTATCAGTATTACTGTCGATGGGCAGGGTGCGCGCATTGTCACGCAGGTGACGCGCGAATCCGTCAAGCGCCGCATGGCGATATTACTGATCGACCGCGGCAAGGCGGAAGTGCTGACCGCGCCGGTGATTCAGTCCGAGCTCGGCGCGCGCTTTCAGATTACCGGCTTCAAGACCACCACCGAGACCAAGGATCTGTCGCTGCTGCTGCGCGCGGGCGCGTTGGCGGCGCCGATGGAAATTGTTGAAGAGCGTACTGTCGGCCCATCACTCGGCGCGGAGAATATCAAGATCGGCTTTCAGTCGATGTGGTACGGCTTCGCGGCGATTGCCGTATTCATGATTGTTTATTACAGGCTGTTCGGTACGATATCGGTTGTGGCGCTAGCATGTAACCTTTTGTTTTTAATAGCATTATTGTCTATGTTGCAAGCGACGCTAACGTTGCCCGGCATTGCCGCGATTGCGCTGGCGCTGGGTATGGCGATTGACGCTAATGTGCTGATCAACGAGCGAATACGCGAAGAATTGCGCGGTGGCAATTCGCCGCAGGCGGCGATTTATGCCGGATACGACCGCGCATGGGGCACCATTCTGGATTCAAACGTGACTACCTTGATTGCCGGCATTGCGTTGTTTGCATTTGGCACCGGGCCGGTTAAAGGATTTGCCGTAGTGCATTGCCTGGGCATTCTGACCTCGATGTTCAGCGCGGTGATGTTGTCGCGCGCACTGGTCAATTTGTGGTACGGCACGCGGCGTAAACTGGATAGCGTATCGATTGGACAGTTGTGGCGTCCCGATGAAGAAAAAAATGAAAAAGACAAGAGCAAGAAGTAGCGCCAACAAGTCAATATTGAGTGAATAGACATGGAATTTTTCAGAATCAGGCGCGACATACCGTTCATGCGCCACGCGTTGATCTTCAACGTGATCTCCCTGATCACGTTCGTGATCGCGGTGGTTGCATTGTCGACCAAAGGACTGCACCTGGGCGTGGATTTCACCGGCGGCACGGTGATGGAGGTCAGGTACAGCCAGCCTGCGGACCTTAGCAAGATACGCGACGGCATGATCAAGCTCGGTTTCACCGAAGCCAGCGTGCAAAATTTTGGTACCACGCGCGACGTGCTGATCCGCTTGCCGGTAAAGCAGGGCGTGACCAGCGCAAAATTATCAGAGCAAGTATTGGCGGAATTGAAGCAGATCGACAGTAGCGTCATCCTCAAGCGCACCGAATTTGTTGGCCCCCAAGTCGGCAAAGAATTGCTGGAGAACGGCGCGATGGCGCTGCTATTCGTATCGCTGGGTATCGTCGGTTATCTGGCGCTGCGCTTCGAATGGAAATTCGGCGTGTCAGCGATCATTGCCAACCTGCACGACGTGGTGATTATTCTCGGCTTTTTCTCGATCTTTCAGTGGGAGTTTTCATTGCCGGTGCTGGCGGCGGTGCTGGCGATTCTGGGTTACTCGGTGAACGAATCGGTGGTGGTGATGGACCGGGTGCGCGAGAATTTCCGCAACCGCAAGTTCCGCAATACGCCGGTGCCGCAGGTGATCGATAACGCGATTACCGCCACCATGTCGCGCACCATCATCACCCACGGCTGCACGCAGTTGATGGTGTGCTCGATGCTGATTTTCGGCGGCGAGACGCTGCATTATTTCGCGCTGGCGCTGACCATCGGCATCTGTTTTGGTATCTACTCCTCGGTATTGGTCGGCAGCCCGCTGTTGATGTGGCTGGGCCTGCGCCGCGAAGATCTTGTGCGCGCCGAAAAGAAGCCGGCGGAAGACGCCGCCTGATTGGCGCGCAGCAACTCCCTTGGAACTCGTCGCTGCGTTTATTGATATCGTCCTGCATCTCGACAAATATTTGCAGGTGCTGATCCAGAACTACGGTGTCTGGATCTATGCGATTCTGTTCCTGATTATTTTTTGCGAGACCGGGCTGGTGATCATGCCGTTCCTGCCGGGCGATTCGCTGTTGTTCGTGGCCGGTGCGCTGGCGGCGACGGGCAGCATGGACGTTCATGCCTTATTCATGGTGCTGGTGGCGGCATCTTTCATGGGGGACAACACCAACTACTGGATCGGGCGATTTTTCGGGCCGCGCGTGTTCTCGCGCCACGGGTCGTTGTTGCTCAATCCCAAGCATCTGGAACGCACACAAGGGTTTTACGACCGGCACGGCGGCAAAACCGTGGTGATTGCGCGCTTCCTGCCGATCGTGCGCACTTTTGCGCCTTTTGTCGCAGGCATTGGCCGCATGATCGTTCCGCGCTTTATGATGTTCGCGTTCGGCGGCGCAGTACTATGGATCGGTTCGCTGGTGTATGCCGGCTATTTTTTCGGCAACATTCCGTGGGTTAAAAACAATCTGTCGCTGGTGATTGTCGGCATAGTTATCGTGTCGATTTTGCCGGGCATCGTTGAATTTCTGCGGCGCCGTTTCAGCTCACGCGCGGCCTGATATTTGAACCACTGATTTGAATCTCTATTTTCGGCTGCTGTGGTTGATGTTGCGTATCGGGCGCCTACAGCAGCGCGGGGCGCTCGAAGAATCGCGTGTCGTATTTCGCGTCATGCCCAACGACTGCGACATCAATTTTCACATGAACAACGGACGCTATCTGTCGTTCATGGATTTGGGGCGGGTACACCTGATGAAGCAATCAGGTTTGCTCACAGCCATTTTGCGGGAAAAGTGGATGCCTGTGCTGGCGGCGGCGGAGATTAAATTTGTACGTTCACTGGCGCCGTTGCAGCGCTTCGAACTGGTGACGCGGCTGGTGAGCTGGGACGAAAAATATTTCTACCTGGAACAAAAATTCGAGGCGAATGAAAAGTTATGCGCGCACGCGTTTGTGAAAGGGGTGTTTCTCAAAGCGGGGCGCGTGGTGCCGAATCAGGATGTAGTGGCCGCGATAGGTTATCGCGATACGGCGCCGGCGATGCCGGATGAACTGCGGCTATGGGCAGAATTGGGCAGCGCAAAGAAACAGCGCGCTTCGGAAAATAAACAATAAAAACAAATGGTTACAGATAATTTCTCAGCGTAGCGCGACTTCCTGGGGTAAATCAGATTTTCTTCGCGAGCTCCGCAGCCTTGCCGATGTAGGTCGCGGGCGTCAGTTCGAGCAGGCGTTTGCGCTCGGCTTCAGGTATACCGCCAAGGCTGTTGATGAACGCACGCAGTGTTTCGCGATTGATGCCCGCTTTGCCGCGCGTGAGTTCTTTCAGCTGTTCATAGGCGCCGCTCACACCGTAACGGCGCATCACGGTTTGTATCGGCTCGGCCAGCACTTCCCAATTGGCGTCGAGGTCTGTGGCGAGTTTTGCCGGGTTGGCTTCGAGTTTGTTGAGACCCTTAAGGCACGAGTCATACGCCAGCAGCGTGTAACCGAGCGCGACGCCCATATTGCGCAGTACCGTGGAGTCGGTGAGATCACGTTGCCAGCGCGAGATCGGCAGCTTTTCGCTCAGATGGCGTAGCACGGCGTTGGCGAGTCCGAGATTACCTTCGGCATTTTCAAAGTCTATCGGGTTCACTTTGTGCGGCATGGTCGATGAACCAATTTCACCCGCTTTGGTTCTCTGCTTGAAATAGCCGAGCGAGATGTAGCCCCAGATGTCGCGGTTGAGATCGATCAGTATGGTATTCACACGAGCGAATGCATCGAACAGCTCTGCCATCGCATCATGCGGTTCAATTTGAATCGTATACGGGTTGAACGTCAGGCCAAGCTGTTCGACAAAATTGCGTGCGAAGATTTCCCATTGCACATTGGGGTACGCAACCATATGCGCGTTGTAATTGCCGACGGCGCCGTTGATCTTGCCGAGCAGTGCGACCTTGGCGATATTGTCGCGCGCGCGCCGCAGGCGATGCACCACATTGGCAAGTTCTTTGCCGAGCGTGGTGGGCGACGCCGGCTGGCCATGCGTGTGCGCCAGCATGGACAGGGCTGCGAGGTCGTGTGCCTGCGTGGTAAGGCGCGTGATGATGTGATCGAGTGCAGGCAGCATCACGTCATCGCGCGCGTGCTTCAGCATCAGCGCATGGCAAAGATTATTGATGTCTTCGGAAGTGCAGGCGAAATGAATGAATTCGGCGACCTTCACCACTTCGGCATTGCCGGCCAGCCGTTCCTTGAGGAAATACTCAACCGCTTTCACGTCATGGTTGGTGGTGGCTTCGATGGCTTTTACCGCTTCGCCATCGGCCTCTGAAAAATTATTCACCAGCGCATCAAGCGCGGTGATGGTGCCCGCGGAAAACGGCGGCACTTCAGCCAGCGTCGGCTCGGCGGCGAGTGCTTTCAGCCATTCCACTTCGACTTGCACGCGAAAGCGTATCAGCGCCCATTCGCTGAACAAGGCGCGCAGCGGCGCGACTTTTGATTGATAACGACCGTCGAGCGGCGACAGGGCGGTGAGCGGGCTGAGCGGTATGAGAGGAAGGTTTGCCATGGAACTCTTGTAGAATTGACGCGTACTTTAACATATGCTCGACACTCAAGAGGATGCTCATGACCACCGCCAGCCAGACGCTCGCTCGCTATGCCACCGGCCTTAAATACGAGCAAATTCCGCCAGAAGTGGTCGAGCGTGCCAAGGATTGCCTGATCGACACGGTGGCTGCTTGTGTGCTGGGCGCACAAATGCCGTGGACGCAAACGGTGATCGAGTACGCCAAACGTAACAGCGCGCCGGGCGAATCGAATGTGCTGGGCACACCGATAAAAGTGCGCGCGCCGTTTGCCTGCCTGTGCAATGGCGCGGCGGCGCATGCGTTCGAACTGGATGCCTTGTGCGAGCCGAGCGTCGGTATGCATCCCAGCGCCGCGCTCGGCGTGCCGGGGCTGGCGGTGGCGCAAGGGCGCAAGAAAAGCGGCAAGGAATTGATCGAAGCGTTTGTGGCGGGTTTCGAGATTCTGTATCGCATCGGACAGGCCACCCATCACTCGCCGGAGAAGCTCGGTTTTCATGCGCCCGGCGTGATGGGGGTATATGGCGTGTCGTGCGTAGTGGCGAAATTGTTTAACGAAAGCGCCGAGCAGATGGCCCATGCGTTCGGCATCGCGGGCTCGATGAGTTCCGGTCTGATGGAGTTTTCACAGAGCGGCGGGCTGGTGAAGCGCCTGCATCTGGGCCGTGCTGCGGAAGGCGGTTTTCTGGCAGCGGCGCTGGCTCGCGACGGTTATACCGGGCCGGCCGAAGTGCTTGAGGGTAAATATGGCTCGCTGAATACGTTTTGCCGCGATGCGGAGCCGGAGCGCATGAACAAAGACCTCGGTACCGTATGGCACACCATGAAAACGAAGTTCAAACGCTTTGCCTGTCACGCGAATGCGCAGGTGCCGGTATCGTTGATACTCGACCTCAAGGCTAAACACGGCATTACCGGCGACGACGTGGCGCGCATCGCGCTGGCAGTCAACGAAAAAAGTTTAAGCCATCACAACATTCCGGAACCTGCCGATCTGGCGATGGCGCAATACAGCGTGCCGTTCAGCAC
>JBEBHE010000167.1:0-9887 GCA_040081205.1 Burkholderiales bacterium
CCGGAGATGCGGTCCTTGCTGGCGGGTGCGGCGAGCGCGCGCACCAAGTCGCTGTTCAATTTGGCGACGATTTCTTTGGGCGTCGCGGCAGGAACGACTACACCGAACCAGCCGACAGCTTCAAAGCCCGGCACACCGGATTCCGCTATCGTCGGCACAGACGGCAATGCGCCGGCGCGTTTGGCGCTGGTGACGGCCAGCGCTTTGATGCGTCCGGATTTTACTATCGGGCTGGCGACAACGATGTTCTCGAAACTCATGGCGATCTGGCCACCCATCACATCGGCGATGGCCTGTGCGCTGCCTTTGTACGGCACATGCTGCATGTCGATGCCGGTAAGCATTTTGAACATTTCTCCCGACAGATGATTCGGTGTGCCGCTGCCGGGCGACGAAAACGTCAGCTGGCCTGGACGTGTTTTTGCCAGCGCCACCAGTTGCTTTGTATTGCTGACCTGCATCGACGGATGCACCGACAGCACGTAACACGTGGTTGCCATCAGCGAGATCGATGCAAAATCTTTCACCGGATCGAAAGGAATTTTTGCATACAGGCTAGGCGCAACCGAGTTGGGCGCGGTGGTCGCAAGCAGCAGCGTGTGGCCGTCGGGCGAGGCCTTTGCAGCTTGCTCGGTGCCGATCAGCCCGCCCGCGCCGGGGCGATTATCAACCACGAATTGCTGGCCGAAACTCTCGGAAAATTTCTGGCTGGCAATGCGTGCCAGCAGGTCGGCGGTGCCACCGGCGGTCCACGGCACAATCATGCGCGCAGCGCGGGTAGGGTAACTCTGGGCGAGGGCAATGCCGGGCGAAGCACACAGCAATAGGCCGATCGGGACGTACACGTGTAGACGGAGAGACACAAGCGCTCCTTTCAATGAAGCGGGCATTTTACGCTTTGCTCTCCAGAGAGTGGTGAGCCGCGCCGAACTCCGCGATAATAGCGGCCCGGAACCCTCCGCAGTCTGGAAATACTATGCTCGACATACAATTATTACGCAGCGATCTCGCTGGAATCACCCAACGCCTCGCCGATCGCGGATTTACGTTGCCTGCCGCCGAATTCGAGGCACTTGAAGCCGAACGCAAGAAAGTGCAGACCGACACGCAGGAACTGCAAGCGCGGCGCAATGCGCTGTCGAAACAGATCGGCCAGCGCAAAGCCAAAAAGGAAGATGCGTCGGCACTAATGGCGGAAGTCAATGCTCAGGCCGAGCAATTGAAAGCGCTGGAACAGCAACTCGACGGTGTGCAAAAAAGGCTGAATGATTTTTTGATGGTGATTCCGAATCTGCCGCAAGCTTCTGTGCCGCAGGGAAAATCCGCTGATGACAATCCGGAAGTGCGTCGTGTGGGCGAGCCGCGCAAATATGATTTTGCGGTGAAGGATCACGTGGATGTCGGCGAAGCGCTCGGGCAACTGGATTTTGATACGGCTGGAAAAATCGCCGGTGCGCGTTTCTCGGTGCTGAAAAAAGACGTGGCGCGCATGCATCGCGCGCTGGCGCAGTTCATGCTCGACACCCACACGCAGGAGCACGGCTACACCGAAGTATATGCGCCGTACATGGTCAGCGGCGACTGCGCAAACGGCGTATCGAGCCTCGCCAAGTTCAAGGATGACCTGTTCAAGATCGAGGGACGCGATCTTTATCTGATTCCGACCGCTGAATACCCGGTGACCAATTTCGTCAGAAATCAAATACTGGCGTTGAGTGAATTACCGCTGAAATTTGCCTGCCACACGCCGTGTTTTCGCAGCGAAGCGGGCTCGTACGGCAAAGACACGCGCGGCATGATACGCCAGCATCAGTTCGACAAAGTTGAACTGGTGCAAATCGTGATGCCGGAAAAATCGACTGAAGCACACGAGGAACTCACCGCGCACGCCGAGACAATTCTGAAAAAACTGGAGTTGCCGTTCCGTACCGTGACGTTGTGCACCGGCGATATGGGATTTTCGTCGGCTAAAACCTACGACATCGAAGTGTGGTTGCCGGGGCAGAATGCGTATCGCGAAATTTCGTCGTGCAGCAACTTCGAAGCGTTTCAGGCGCGGCGCATGCAGGCGCGCTACCGCAATGCCTTAGGCAAAACGGAATTTGTGCATACCATCAACGGTTCCGGCCTCGCGGTCGGGCGCACGCTGGTGGCGATCCTGGAGAATTATCAGAATGCCGATGGCAGCGTGAGTGTGCCGAAGGTGTTGCAGTCGTATATGGGAGGCCTGCAAAAGGTGCAAGCCGGGTAATGCAAATACATCAACTGTCATTCCCGTGCAGGCGGGAATCCATACGGTGTCTCAAGGGCTGCTGTGTTATGGGTTCCCGCCTGCGCGGGAACGATGGTGCGGGGTAATCACGTATGCTTTCCGCCGCCGACAACGAGTTACTTACCCGCACGGGCGCCGGCACGCCGATGGGCGATTATTTCCGGCGTTTCTGGCATCCGTTCGCGTTGTCGCGCGAAATGGCGGAACCGGACAGCCCACCGATCCGCGTCAGAATAATGGGCGAAGATCTGGTGGCGTTCCGTGACACCAGTGGCAGGGTCGGCTTAATCGAGCCGCATTGCGCACACCGCGGGGCGAATCTGTTTTTTGGCCGTAATGAGGCGTGCGGGCTGCGCTGCGTGTATCACGGGTGGAAGTATGATGTTGATGGCAATTGTGTCGACATGCCGAATGTTCCGCAGGAGGCGGGGTATCACGGCAAGGTGTCGATCACGGCCTACCCGACACGCGAGTTTGGCGATATGGTGTGGGCGTATCTCGGTCCGCGCGAGCATATGCCTGCTGAACCGCCGCAGCTCGAATGCGGGCTGGTGCCGGCATCCCACCGTTATGTCAGCAAGCGGCTGGTTGAATGCAACTGGGCGCACTCGATGGAAGGCGCGCTCGACACCGCGCATTTTTCGTTTTTGCACATGCCCGCGCCGGGTGTGAAATCCAACGAAAATCCCAACGCGGCGGCCGACGAAAACCGGCTGCGCTGGTTGCGCAACGATCCGTTGCCGCAGTTCACCGTCAAAGAGCACGATGTCGGCTTTGTCATCGGTGGTTCTCGCAAAGCCGATGACAACAAACTCTATTGGCGTATCACCCAGTTCATGCTGCCCGCGCATTCGCTCACGCCCGCAGCGATGCCCGGCGAAACCTATTTCGGCTATACCTGGGTGCCGATCACCGACGAATCGTGCTGGATCTATGTCTATGGATGGCACCCGAATCGGCCGCTCACCGATGATGAACATGCGAAATACGAAAAAGGCGGTTATGGCCAGATGGCCGAACTGGGGCCGGGTTATGTGCCGCTGCGCAATCGCGCGAACGATTATCTGATCGACCGCGACGATCAAAAGCACCGCTCCTTTACCGGCGTGAAGGGGATTGCGGAGCAAGATCAGATGGCATGGGAGAGTCAGGGCATTATCGCGGATCGCACCAAAGAGCGTTTGTCGCCTACCGATGTGGGTATTGTGCGATTCCGTCGTGCGATGCTGGATGGCGCGCGCGCGTTGCGTGACGGTAAAGCGCCTGCTGCTGCGGGTTGTCATGACGGATATTGCCTGCGTTCTGGCGGCGCAGTCGAATCGAGCACGCTGTCATTTGAAGAAATGATGCAACAACGTTTTGGCAGTACAACGGGAAGGGTGAATTGATGAGGCGTCTATTCGTGGGCATGGCAGGTGTATTTGTGATGGGCGGCGTCGGGGTTGCCTGGGCGCAAGATCAGGCAACGCGTCCCATTCGCATGATTGTGCCGTTTTCCGGCGGCAGCGCGAGCGATGTCATTACGCGCATTCTGATAGAGCGCATCAGCACCACGACGGGACAGCGTTTTGTGATGGATAACCGCCCGGCCGCCGGCGGCAACCTCGGCACGCAGTTGGTTGCAAAGGCCACGCCCGACGGCTACAGCTTCGGCATGAGCGCATCGGGGCCGCTGGCGGCGAACAAGACGCTTTATAAAGAGCTCGGCTACGACCCCGAGCGTGAGATTCAGCCGGTGTCGTTGTATGCGAGCCTGCCGAATATCGTGGTGGTCAGTGCGCGGTTGCCGGTGCAAAACATCAACGAACTGATCGATCACGTGAAAAAAACGCCTGGCGTGCCGTATGGCTCGGTGGGCAACGGCAGCGCACAACATCTGTCGGGCGCGTTTTTCGAGCAGATCGTCGGCGCGCGCATGACGCATGTGCCGTACAAGGTGACCGCCAATCTGGTGACTGACTTAGTGTCAGGCCAGGCGCCGGTGAGTTTTCAACTGTTGCCCAATGTGCGCGGGCAGATCAAGGCGGGGCAGGTGCGCCCGTTGGTGGTGGCGAGCTACAAACGCCTGGAAGCGTTACCGGATGTACGCACTGCCGCCGAAGCAGGCATCAAGGGTTTTGTCACGGCAGCGTGGTTCGCGTTCATTGCCCCGGCCGGCACGCCGCGCGCGGCGGTGGACAGGTTATACAAGGATACCGCCGCCGCCATTGTGGATCCGGCGGTGCGCACGCGCTTCGTCGATTTCGGCGCAGAGCCGCAGGCAACCTCGCCGGATGATTTCGGCAAGTATATTTCTGCCGAGATCGTGAAATGGCGGGAGATTATTACCAAGGGTGGTATTTCGATTGATTCGCAATAATGCATGCCCCACGACCGATCCTGCAGAGAGTTTTTTGGAGTGCGGGAGCTTGCTCCCGCTTTAACGATGCATGATCGGACGCCGGCGCTTAAGGCGGCGGTAAGCCGCCGCACTCCATATCAATAAGACTTCGGCAACCCCAGCACCTTCTCCGCAATAAAACACAAAATCATCTGCGAACTTACCGGCGCCAGTCGCGGGATCATCGCTTCGCGGAAGTAGCGCTCGATGTGAAACTCTTTCGCATATCCCATGCCACCGTGGGTGAGCATCGCGGTTTCGCAGGCGCGAAAGCCCGCTTCGCCTGCCAGATATTTCGACGCATTGGCTTCGGCGCCACACGGTTGTTGATTGTCGTAAAGCCACGCCGCTTTGTAGGTCATCAATTCGGCGGCTTCCAGTTCCATCCAGCGTTCGGCCAACGGGTGCTGGATGCCCTGATTCTGGCCGATGGGGCGGTCGAACACGATGCGTTCTCGGGCATAAGCGGCGGCGCGTTTTAATGCGACTTTGCCCAGGCCCACCGCTTCGGCGGCGACAAGCACGCGTTCCGGGTTGAGGCTGTGCAGAATATAGTGAAAGCCTTTGCCTTCTTCGCCAATGCGGTCTTCAACCGGCACTTTCAATCCGTCGATGAACACATGATTGGAATCGACGGCCTTGCGGCCCATTTTTTCGATTTCGCGCACTTCGACATGCTGGCGATCCATGTCGGTGTAAAACAGCGTTAGGCCGTCTATGGGGCGTTTACCACTTTCAATCGGTGTGGTGCGAGCGAGCAGCAGAATCTTGTTGGTAACCTGCGCAGTGGTGGTCCAGATTTTCTGGCCTGACACAATGTAGTGATCGCCATTACGCGTGGCCTTGGTTTTGAGCATCGCGGTGTTAAGCCCGGTGTTGGGCTCGGTGACGCCGAAACAGGCTTTGTCTTTGCCTTCAATCATCGGCGGCAGGAAACGTTTTTTCTGTTCGTCGTTGCCGTACACCACGATCGAGTGCAGACCGAAGATATTCATGTGTAGCGCCGATGCGCCGGAAAATCCTGCGCCGGATTCGGCAACCGCCTGCATCATCAACGCGGCTTCAGTGATGCCGAGTCCCGCGCCGCCGTACTCCTGCGGCATGGCGATGCCGAGCCAGCCATCTCGCGCAAAGGCTGCGTGAAAGTCTGCTGGAAATCCGCCTTCGCGATCTTTCTTCAGCCAATACGCATCATCGAACGGCGCGCAGATTTTTTCGATAGCCGCGCGGATAGTGCGCTGGTCTTCAGTTAAAGAAAAATTCATATAAAACAAATGCTTATGATTATTGGCTGGCTTGGCATACGATTCTAACCCCACCAACACTGTCGTTCCCGCGAAGGCGGGAACCCATACCGCACTGCCATATGGAACAAGACGCCCCCATCCTACCTTCCCTGAGGGAAGGGGATACCCGCCTTCGCGGGAATGACAGGGATAGTGATTCAGGCATTGGTTACTCCCGCAGATCGCAAGTCATTTATTTCGGCTTCACTATAGCCGGCTTCACGCAACACTTCGGCGCTGTGCTCACCCAAACGCGGCGCGTGCATGCGTATCTCCGGCTGTGATTTTGACCACGTGGTGGGAATATCCATTTCGCGGATTCGGCCCTCGGTGGGATGTTCCATGACTTTGAAGAAACCGGTTGCGGCGTGATGCGGATCATCCAGCAGATCGTCCAGTGAATTCAGCGGCATCACCGGAATATCGGCAGTGGTTAGCGCTTCCAGCCATTCAGCGGATGTTTTCGTGGCCAATTCGCGCGCGACCCACGCGTAGGCCTCATCAAAATGTTTCGCGCGGTTGCTGTGCGTGTTGAAGCGTTCATCGGTTTCAAATTCCTGTTCGCGGCCCAGCAGTTTGAAGAAGGCGCGCCACTGCTTGTCGTTGTAGATCAGCAGGCACAGATAGCCGTCGCGCGTTTTATACGGATTGCGATGTTTGGTGAGCAGGCGCGGATAACCCATCGGTGCTATCGGCGGCTCAAAGGTGCGCCCACCCATGTGATCGCTGAGAACAAATTGGGTCAGGCCCTCGAACATCGGGATTTCAATCGCCTGGCCTTCGCCGCTGCGTTCGCGATAGAACAGCGCGGCGAGGATGGCATGAACGGTGTTCAGGCCGGTAATACGGTCGGTCACCGTCGAAGGCACATAGCGCGGCTGATCGGCGCCTGCCTGCACCAGCAGTGACGGCAGTGCGACCATGCCCTGAATAATATCGTCATAAGCGGCTTTGGCGGCGTAGGGGCCATTCTGCCGGAAGCCGGTCGAACCCGCGTAGATGATGCGCGGATTCACCGCCGCGACGTCTTCATACGACAATTTCAGCCGCGCCATCGCCTGTGGACGCACGTTGTAGGCCAGCACGTCGGCGGTTTTGAGCAAACGCATCAGCGCGGCATGACCATCCGGCTTCTTGAGATTCAGTACGATGCTGCGCTTGTTGCGATTCAGATGCAGGAAATTCGCGCCCATGCCGGCGTGGCGTTGTGCTGCGATATAGCGGGTGTTGTCGCCTTCGGGCGCTTCGACTTTAATCACATCCGCGCCGTAGTC
Source organism: Burkholderiales bacterium (assembly GCA_040081205.1). Lineage (GTDB taxonomy): Bacteria > Pseudomonadota > Gammaproteobacteria > Burkholderiales > SG8-41 > UBA5216. The sequence continues at coordinate 7,213 of JBEBHE010000167.1, forward strand.
GGCGAGAATTTGCGTGGCGTAGGGGCCGAGGATCACCGAGGTCAGATCGATAATTCTCACGCCGGTCAGAGGGCCGCTCATAGGTTCAGGTTCCCGGGTGCTGTAGTGTGGCTATCGTAACATTCGACCGATCGTTGGTCATGATCGGCGCATGGTTGAGAATCGCCGCAGGGATGCAGGGCTGAAATGTTATAATTTTCGCATTCCATGATAACTACCTGCTCACACTGCGCAAGTCGCTGCCTGAACCTAAAATGACCCTGCGTATCTTGCTGAGCAACGACGACGGCTACTTTGCGCCGGGACTCGCCGCTTTGGCGCGCGCGCTGTCGGCGCTGGGTGACGTAACCGTGGTCGCGCCGGAACGCGATCGCAGCGGCGCCAGCAATTCGTTAACGCTGGATCGCCCGCTTTCGGTCCGCAAAGCCTCCAATGGATTTTATTACGTTAACGGCACGCCGACCGACTGCGTGCATCTGGCGGTGACCGGGTTGCTTGACGATTTGCCGGATGTGATTGTCTCCGGCGTTAATCACGGCGCCAACATGGGCGATGACACGATCTATTCCGGTACCGTGGCTGCGGCGACCGAAGGTTTTTTACTGGGTATTCCGTCGATAGCTATTTCACTGGTGGCGGCAGGCAATGAAAATTTCGCCACTGCCGCCGAGATCGCGCGCGGTCTGGTCGAGCGCCATACCAAGCAATCCCTGAACGAGCCGGTGCTGCTGAACGTCAATGTGCCGGATGTGTTGCACGCTGATCTGCAGGGCATGGAAGTCACGCGCCTGGGCAAGCGCCACAAAGCCGAGCCGGTGGTCAAGGGTGTCAACCCGCGCGGCGAACCCATCTACTGGGTGGGTGCTGCGGGCAGCGCGCAGGATGCGGGCGAGGGCACGGATTTTTACGCGGTGTCGCAACGCCGTGTATCGATTACGCCGCTGCAAGTGGATTTGACGCGCGTGCAGCAGATGGATGCGGTGCGGCAGTGGCTCGCGTCCTGATCGCCTGAAATGCCCATGAGCATCCGTCATTCCGGCATTGGCATGACCTCGCAGCGTACCCGCATGCGCATGGTCGAACGTTTACGGCAGCAGGGCATACGTGATGAGATCGTGCTGTCGGTGATGGGCGAGGTGCCGCGGCACCTGTTTGTCGATGAAGCGCTGGCGCATCGTGCGTATGAGGATATTTCGCTGCCCATTGGATTCGGGCAAACCATTTCCAATCCGCATACGGTGGCGCGCATGACGGAACTTGCGCGGGCCGGCGGTGATCTTAACAAGGTGTTGGAAATTGGCACGGGGTGCGGGTATCAATGCGCCGTGCTGGCGCGGGTGGCGAAAGAGGTGCATTCGGTGGAGCGACTGCTACAATTAACGGCGAAAGCGCGCAAACACCTGCGCGATGCGCGCGTGATTAACGTGCGCTTGCGTCATGGCGACGGGCATGCGGGCGTGCCGACAGCAGCGCCGTTCGATGTGATTTTAATGACGGCAGCGACGACACATGTACCCAAAGCGCTGCTGGAGCAACTGGCCGTCGGTGGCAGAATGATTTTTCCGATGGCCAAGGGGGCTACACAGCACCTGTCGGTGATAGAGCGCACGGCGCAGGGTTACACCGAAAAGAAGATGGACGTGGTGAATTTTGTTCCGCTGCTGCCGGGAACGGGATGAGTAAACGGGACAGGCGATGATTTTGGATCGTAAAAATATAGTCGGCAACGTGGCGCTAGGGTTGTGTGGACTGCTGATCGCGGGCTGCGCGGCGATCCCTCCCGCGCCGGTGTCGGAGCGGGCGCAGCCGCCGAAGCCCGGCGCGAAGCCGCCGGTGCCGCCCGCGGTTGCCGCCAGGCCTGACCCCGGCGTTGTCGCGACGCCGTTGCCCCCATCGGCCGCCGTGGGCCCGACGTACACGGTCAGGCAAGGCGATACGTTGTTCAGTATCGCCAAGGCGAATGGTGTCGATTATCGCGAGTTGGCCGCATGGAACAATATTGATCCGGCCAGCATCAAGGTGGGGCAACAACTACGGCTGACGCCGCCCGGTGGTGTCGCTACCGCACCGATCAAGCCGCTGCCCGGTGGCGTTGAAACGCGCCCGCTCGATGGTGGTACCGGCGGCGCACCCAGCACCGATCCGAACCTGAAAACGCAGCCGCTGGCGCAGCGCGTGCCGTACAGCGACGACGCTTATGCGCGCATGGCAAAGCTGCAACCCAAGCCTGACGTCAAATCCGAGACGAAACCTGAAGCAAGAACGGAATCGCCGCTCGCTGCCGGTGAAGTGGATTGGAGTTGGCCGACTGCCGGCAAAGTGATCGCTAATTTTAACGATGGTTCCAACAAAGGCGTGGTGATCGCAGGCAAGCTGGGGCAACCGGTGCATGCGAGCGCAGCGGGCCGCGTGATTTTCAGCGGCACCGGTATCCGCGGACTGGGCAAGCTGGTGGTGATTCGTCACAACGCCAACTATCTCAGCGTGTACGCGCACAACAACACCTTACTGGTGAAAGAAGGGCAGAACGTCGGCAAGGGGCAAAGAATCGCAGAGATGGGCAATAGCGACGCCGATCAGGTGAAGCTGCATTTTGAAATCCGCCGCCAGGGCAAACCCGTCGATCCGGTCAAATTGCTGCCTCCCGTGTGATACGCGGGTTTTTTCTTAAACAG
>JBEBHE010000007.1:0-34688 GCA_040081205.1 Burkholderiales bacterium
GCCTACGCATACCTCCTGACGCAAAAGGGTATCGCAGAAAAAGCGCGCGCGACCACTCGATTTCTTGAACGCAAAATGCAGGAATATGAAATCTTACAAAGAGAAATCGAGAGCCTTAAGCAAGAGGTGCAGGCGCGATGATTCAGTACGGGCGTCACCATATTGATGAAGACGACATCAATGCCGTGGTTGAGCAAATTCGCAGCGGCTGGCTCACACAAGGGCCCAAAGTTGCCGAATTCGAAAACGTCATTGCGGAGTATGTTGGTGCTCGTTACGCGGTGGCCGTATCCAATGGCACCGCAGCGCTGCATCTTGCCTGCCTTGCGGCAAATATAGGCGAAGGCGACCGGGTAATAACCTCGCCGAATACATTCGTTGCCAGCGCCAATGCGGCCCACTTTGTCGGCGCAACCGCCCACTTTGCGGACATCGATGCCCGCACACTCAATATGGATCCGCTTGCACTAGCCGATGAATGCCGCACGCTCGGCAAAGCCGGGGCGATAATTCCCGTGCATTTTGCGGGATTGCCGTGTGACATGCAGGCAATAAAAAATGTTGCCGATACATATGGATCGATCGTCATTGAAGACGCCGCTCACGCTCTCGGCGCCGAGTATCGCGAAGGCGGAAGGGTTGGGAACTGCCGCAATTCCGACATGACAATATTCTCGTTTCATCCGGTCAAGATGATCACCACGGGCGAAGGCGGGATGATCACCACCAACAACGAAGTGCTTTACCGCAAACTGTTGCGCCTGCGCAGCCACGGCATCAACAAGCTGGATGACCCTCTGCAACACGACGATGAGGCTTATACCGATGGCGAAGTAAACGCTTGGTACTACGAGATGCAGGAGTTGGGGTTTAACTATCGCATCACTGACATTCAAGCAGCGCTCGGATTGTCGCAATTCGGAAAACTGGGAAAATTCCTGGATCGGAGGCGAGCACTTTCGAAGCGGTACGATGCGGCATTCAAGGCATTCAAGCACGTTGTGCCGCAACAAAGTGAATGGCGGCACCTGAGTTCAATGCACTTATATGTTGTACGTATCCCATTCCAGCAACTCGGCCTCAAGCGCCACCAGTTTATGGGCAGCCTGCAACATCGGGGTTACGTCACACAGGTGCATTACATTCCAGCGCACTATCACCCCTTCTATAGACAAAAAGGGTACTTGCCTGGGCGCTATCCAGTCTCGGAACAATACTTCAATGAAGGTCTGAGCATCCCTCTCTTTTACGGCCTCAACGACGAGGAGCAAGACAAAGTAATCGCGGACATCAAAGAGCTATTGAATTGAATCTCGGCCTTGGCACAGCGCAATTCGGCGCCCATTACGGCGTCTCAAATCTGGCAGGATCACCCTCGCAGGCGGAGGTCAACGCGATCATGGAAACCGCGGAGGGTTGCGGCGTCCTCGTAGTTGACACCGCTCCAGCCTACGGCGCCAGCGAGGCGAAAATCGGTAGCGCCTTATGCACCAACCACAAATTCCGCATAGTCTCCAAAACGCCCGCCCTTGAGACGAAAGATGTTGGGCGCCACGAACTCGAATGCCTTCGAACCAGCCTGGAGCAGTCGCTCAAACGCCTTCATCAGGATCAGATTTACGGTCTGCTGGTTCACCGGGTGGATGATCTATTTTTGCCGGGTGGACCCCAGTTGATTGAAGCAATGCAGGAAATGGTCGCCGCAAAGCTCGTACAGCATATCGGTGTTTCAGTATATAACGCGCAACAAATCGACCAGGTGCTTGAACTTTTCACGCCATCCCTGATACAAGTGCCGCTTAATGTTTTTGATCAACGGCTGGTGCATAGCGGTCATCTTCGCGATCTCAAGGCGAAGGGTATTGAGATTCACGCACGTTCAGTTTTTCTTCAAGGGTTGCTATTGATGGAACCTGAACGTTTACCTGACTATTTCCTGCCGATACAAGAGCGATTCCGTGCATACCGAAGCCTCCTTGCAAGTGAACACCTCTGTCCAATCGAGGGCGCTCTCAGTTTTCCCTCCCAAATACCGGAAGTGGACGTTGTTTTGATTGGCGTGAATCGTCCAGCGGAACTACGTGAGATAGTCGACGCCGCGCGCTCGGTACGCGGATCACGTCTCGACATGTCAGCCCTTGCCATTGACGATGAAGCGATGATTAATCCTTCCTTATGGAAAGTTTAAGTCACGTTTATGATTCTCGCTATTCTTCAGGCGCGCATGACGTCAACCAGGTTGCCGGGAAAGGTCATGCGCCCGTTGTTTGGAAAACCGATGCTGGCCCGGCAGATCGAACGTATTGCCAGGGCGAAGCGTATCGAGCATCTCGTGGTTGCAACCAGCAACGATCCGAGCGACGATCCCATTACAACCCTGTGCAATGAACTGGGGATCTCCTGTTACAGGGGGGCATTGGAGGACGTGCTTGATCGGTTCTATCGGGCGGCCGCAAATTTTGCGCCCCAACACGTCGTTCGCCTTACCGGTGATTGCCCGCTGAGTGACCCGAAGTTAATTGATAACGTAATCAACTACTATCTTGCGGGTAACTATGATTATGCCTCGAACACCATCGAACCAACATTTCCCGATGGACTTGATATAGAAATCTTTAGCTTTCTATCTCTCGAGCGAGCCTGGCGCGAGGCAAAACTACCATCCCAACGCGAACACGTAACGCCGTTCATCTATTCTCATCCGGATCAGTTTCGAATCGGCAGCTATAAGGGAAAAGAAGATTTGTCCGCACTTCGCTGGACAGTGGACGAACCCGCCGACCTTGAATTGATAGCGCATATATACGGTGCACTCTATCCAACGAATACGGCATTTACGACTGAAGATGTCCTCGCACTACTTGACCGAAAACCAAAACTCAAAACACTCAATTCAGGATATCAGCGAAACGAGGGGTTGCAACGCTCGATTGCACGAGAAGCAAACGAGCGGTGCGTCTCCGGCGGAGAACAATAATGTCGGCACGCTACCATCGATCCGAGGAGATGCTGGCACGAGCGCTGGGCTCGATTCCACTCGGTTCGCAGACGTTCAGTAAAAGCAAAACCCAGTACCCGTTCGGCGTCTCACCCTATTTTCTGGCACGCGGCAAGGGCAGCTATGTGTGGGATGTTGACGGCAACGAGTACATTGATTTCGTCAACAGCCTCGCGTCCATCACGCTTGGCTACAGCGATCCTGACGTCGATGCAGCTGTCAAAACCCAGCTTGAGCAAGGCGTTATTTTTTCGTTGCCACATCCGATTGAGACGGAAGTAGCAGAGAAGATAGTAGAGATGGTGCCCTGCGCAGAACAGGTGCGATTCGGCAAGAATGGATCTGATGCCACCTCCGGCGCCATCAGGCTAGCGCGTGCTCATACGGGACGCGACCGCATCGCAGTGTGCGGCTACCACGGCTGGCAGGACTGGTACATCGGTTCCACCTTGCGTAACCGTGGCGTGCCGCAAGCAGTGTCCTCGCTTACACACGCGTTTGAATACAATAACCTCGACTCGCTACACAAATTATTCGCCGAGCACCCCGGCGAGTTTGCAGCGGTCATACTCGAGCCCATGAATGTGGTCTATCCGCAGCCGGGTTTTCTGGAGTCCGTGCGCGACTTGACGCATGCGCACGGCGCTTTGCTGATTTTTGACGAGACGATTACGGGTTTCCGATACGCCAATGGCGGCGCCCAAGCGTTGTTCAAAGTGACGCCTGATCTGGCAACCTTTGGCAAGGGTCTGGCCAACGGTTACGCCGTCGCCGCTGTCGCGGGGCCCGAGCGCCTGATGCGACTGATGGAAGACATTTTCTTTTCGTTCACGTTTGGTGGCGAAACCCTGTCTCTCGCAGCGTCGCTGGCAACGATGAATAAACTGCAACGCGAGCCGGTAGTACGCACCCTGGCAGAACGTGGCCAGCAAATCATCGATGGCGTGCAGTCGCTGATCAGCCAAACCGGGGCAGCCGGCTTTCTGAGCATATCCGGGCATCCAAGCTGGACCTTCCTCACCATAAAAGACACACCGAAGTGTTCAATGTGGGAAATGAAAACCCTGCTACTGCAGGAAATGTTTGCCCGCGGAATCCTGACGCTGGGCACTCACAACATCAGTTACGCGCATAGTCACGACGATATCAAACGCTTGCTTGCTGCGTATGCCGAGGTAATGCCCATCCTGTGCGAAGCAGGCGAGCGCGGCGTCAGCGGCCTGCTGCGCTGTGAGCCACTGGTACCACTATTCCGTTTGCGCTAGGCCGATGCGTATTCTATTCAGAACAGATGCTTCCAAGGACATCGGCGGCGGCCACGTCATGCGCTGCCTTGCGCTGGCAAAGAAATTAAAGGCGACTGACGCAGAAATATATTTTGTTTGCCGTGATTACCCGGGAAACATGTGCGATTTGGTTGAGTTGGCTGGGTATCGGGCCGTTCGTCTCCCCGTTACACCTGTCCTCAAGCCCGGCGGCTCATCATCCCATTCTTCAGGGCGAAGTATCTCGGAGGAAGAAGACGCCTCTGAAACACTGTCGGCCTTTCCATGGAGCGTAAGTTGCGATTGGATTGTCGTCGACCATTACGGGCTGGGCGCAAGGTGGGAAACAGTCATGCGACCAAAAACCAAGCACATCATGGTCATTGATGATCTGGCCGGCAGAAAGCACGACTGCGATCTTTTACTGGATCAAAATCTGTCTGCGCGCGAAGAAAATTACCGGCCCCTAGTACCGTCAAGTTGCACCTTGCTGCTTGGGCCATCGTTCGCATTGTTGCGCGACGAATTTGAATGCCCCGATAGTCGTTGCGGCCAGGACTTTAACGAGGTAAATATCCTGATCAATTTCGGCAGCAGTGATCCGACAGGCGATACCCTCAAGGCAATTAAGGCGGTCAAAAGTTGTTCCAGGCCAGGCTGGCGCGTGGAAATCGTTGCGGGCGCCAGTTGTCCCGATTTTCAAACTATTCAGCAGGTTTGCAACGAGGAGCCAACGTTTCATTTCCACGGGCAAATCAAAAACATGGCTGCTCTCATGAAATCCTGTGACTTGGCTGTTGGTGGTGGTGGCGTAAGCGCGCTTGAGCGGTGCGCGCTTGGTTTGCCATCGATTGTCGTTGCGGTCGCAAACAACCAGATTGCCGCCTGCGAAGCATTAGCAGCGGCGTCCGCCATAGAATATGTTGGCACCTCGGACAACGTCTCTGCTGCCCATATCCAAAAATCATTATTGAACATGATAAATGATCCCTTGCGGCGCACGACGTTGGCCAGAAATGGCCGCCGCCTCGTTGATGGCAAAGGGTCTCTCCGTGTTGCGATGGAAATTGAAAGGGGTTTGTATGGAATCAAAAAATAGCGTGCTGGAACTCTGGGACGAACGTGCAACGTTGCTGGAGAGCGCCGGGACCAATGATCTCATTGCAAAGCAACTGGAAATCACCGAGTTGACGAGCCACGTGCGTGACGGTATGAAGGTCCTTGAAATCGGCTGTGGAAATGGCATTACAGCGATCGAGATAGCGAAGAGATTTGCTGTCACAATTCAGGCATTCGATTTCTCAGAATCAATGATCGAGGCAGCGAAAAAACTGGCAGGTGGCGAGCAATTCAAGGGCTCGGTCGACTTCCGGGTCGGTGATGTTCGACATATGCCAGAACTGAAAAATCAATTCGACCTGGTAATCACGGAAAGGGTTTTGATCAACCTGCCCGATTGGGAAACACAAGCACGGGCGATCCAGGAAATTTCTGGATATTTAGCGCCAGGCGGTCGCTACCTGATGTGCGAGAACAGTCAGGATGGGCTGGACCAAATCAATGACCTTCGCGAGCAAGCCGGATTAAAAAGAATCTCGCCGCCTTGGCACAATTGCTATTTCCGAGAAGAAAAAATCAATTCGCTCCGGATTCCGGAGATGCTTTTAGCCGAAGTCAGGTGTTACAGCTCAACCTATTACTTCCTAAGCAGGTTAGTAAATGCCTGGCTTGCGCACCAGGAAGGGCGTGAGCCGGCTTACGATGCAGCTATAAATCAGTTGGCTTTGTTATTGCCGCCAATTGCCCAATTCGGCCAGGGGAAATTGTGGATCTGGGAAAAATCATTTAGCCAATAATACGAAGGATTCAATCATGCGGATTGCACATCGAGATATTGGAGAAGGACATGCGCCGTTCATCATCGCCGAAATGTCCGGAAACCATAATCAGTCGCTGGAGCGGGCGCTGGCTATTGTCGAAGCCGCTGCCGCCGCAGGCGCACATGCGCTCAAGCTGCAAACCTATACCGCCGACACGATGACACTGAATCTCGATCAGGGCGAGTTCTCGATAACCGACCCGACAAGCCTGTGGAGCGGAAAGTCTTTGTACAAACTCTACCAGGAAGCCCATACGCCCTGGGAATGGCATCGCCCGATCTTCGATCGCTGCCGGTCGCTGGGCATGATTGGATTCAGCAGCCCCTTTGACGCCAGTGCGGTGGATTTTCTGGAATCGCTCGGCGTGCCCTGTTACAAAGTCGCCTCGTTCGAAAACACCGACCTGCCGCTGATCCGCAAAATTGCCGCGACCGGCAAACCGATGATTATCTCGACAGGCATGGCCAGCGCTGAAGAACAGGATGAATGCGTGGCTGCCGCGCGCGCTGCGGGCTGCCGCGAGCTTGTCCTGCTCAAATGCACCAGCACCTATCCGGCCGATCCGGATGACTCCCACTTGCGTACCATTCCCGACATGCGTGCACGCCACGGCTGCGAAATCGGCCTGTCCGACCATACGCTGGGCATCGGTGCAGCCGTGGCGAGCGTTGCACTCGGCGCCAGCGTCATCGAGAAGCACTTTACGTTGTCACGTGCCGAGGGCGGAGTGGATTCGACTTTTTCTCTGGAACCACATGAACTGCAAATGCTGGTGCATGAGACCGAGCGCGCCTGGCGCTCGCTGGGGAGGATCAATTACGGCCCCGCCGGCCACGAAAAATCCTCTCTGCAGTACCGGCGTTCGCTCTATGTGGCTGAAGACATGAAAGCCGGCGATTGTTTCGACGAGAAAAATCTGCGTGCGGTGCGTCCCGGTCTGGGTTTGCCCCCCAAACACTTCGACACCTTGCTCGGCAAACGGGTGCGGCACGACGTCGCCAGGGGCACGCCGGTGTCGTGGGATTTACTAGCATGAGCACAAAGAATTATCCGGAAATCTCGCTGGACGAACTGCCGCGCTACAGCGAGTGGCCGGGCCGTTTACTGGCGACCGAACCTGAGCCGGTTCGCCGCAAGACCGAGCAGGAAGTGCTGCGCGAGTTTAACCGCGACAAATGGGGCGAACTGCTCAGCCAGGCAAAGCGCGGCCCGGGTTTTGACCTGCAGGCCGCAGAGGCTCTGGAGATCAATCCGGAAACGGTCATCCCCTTTTATGATTCCGGGCGGCTGTTGCTCGCCCCGTTCCGGCACGTTCTGGAACGGCACATGGAACTCTACGCCGAGGTGCTCGGCACATTTACCAACAACGCCTCGGCGCTGGTCGAACTAGGCGCCGGCTTTGGGTCCAAAATACTGCGCCTGAGCGCTCTACAACCTTTTAAACAACTGCCTCTGTATGCAGCAGAGCTGACTTCGAACGGCCGAGAGCTCATCGAACTGCTGGCCGCGCGCGCCGGCAAACAGATTAGCGTGGGTACGTGCGATTTTCGCGAGGGCACGCTGTCGTTAAAAAATATACCTCCGGACGCCATCGTGTTTACTTCCTTCGCCGCGCATTACGTGCCGGAACTCTCGGCGAAATTCGTTAAATTCATTGCCGATCTCAAACCACGGGTCGTGGTACATTTTGAACCCTGCATGGAGCACATGAAGTCTGACTCTCTGCACGAACTGATGTGCCGCAGTTATATCCTGCGCAATGACTACAACCGCAATCTAGTGAGTTTGCTCGAAACAGCAGCCCGCGGCGGCAGTGTCCGCATCCTTACTGTTCGCCGCAACGTTATGGGCGGCAATCCGCTGCTGCCATTGTCCGTGGTTGCCTGGCAACCGTGACTGCTCGCGCCCCCTCCCGCTGGTTGCCGCCTATCCATCTAGCAAAACATCATGCCACTGATTAAAGACCGCCAGTACGCCGAGCGCTATGACTGCGCGTTCATCGGCACCAGCACCATTAGCCTGCTGGAAGCGCTATATCAGCATCACCAGGGCAAGCGCGTGTTGATGATTGACGACCAGCCACGCATCGGCGGTGTGTGGGTATCATTGGAACTATTCGGATTGCATGACGTAGAGAACGCCATCCACTATTTTATTTATGACAGAGCCGGCATCGAGTTCATGCGTTCGGTGTTGGGGTGGAACGTCATCGAGTCACTCAGGAAGTACCGCATCTTTCCCGAACGCGTTTTCGGGTGGCATCGAATCCGCTACGACAACCCGCTGAGCCTGGTTGCGGCACGCATGCGGGAGGCCAATACCAACACGCCAGACAGCCATCGCAATATATTTTGGAAGGCTGGAATACTATCGCAGGCGTTAAGGGAAGCCATGGCGCGGGAGGGCAGGTCACACTATTTCGCCGGCGGAACACCTGACATGATGCGGCATGTCGAGACGCTTGCGCGCAAAGCACCGTTCGATTTTCTGCTTGAAACCAATATTGAACGGCTTCACTTCGAGCGGTCGGCCGGGCGCGTGCAGATCGGGACCAGTCACGGAGAATTGAGTACCGACTGCATTTTCATTACTCACGGCGCACGCCTGCCGAATCTCACCACCGACTCGGGTAAAATCGAAATCGAGAAAGAAGTGCATCGCCGACCCCAGATTCACCTTTTGATCCGCGACCCAACACCAACACGGGTTTATGAGGGAATATTCGTCGCGGATACTCTGATTAAGTACGTGCATGACATCACCCGATTCACACGAGAAGCCGCCAAACTTGAAAACGAAAAAAAATTGTTTGTAATTGCGCTTCAGCATGACTGCGAGAACAACGACTTGCTTTATGAAACCGTACTCGGCAAATTGAAATCGACGGAAATCGTCGGGAAAGACGCCTCTCTGGAAAAGTCACATTGGTACGAGTCGTATCTGCCGGAACTCAGCACCGCCACGCTTGATAGTCTGAAACAAAAACTGCACCCTATGGTGGACGTGCTGTGCTCGGACAATTTTTGCGGGGCTATCGGCCTGTATGGGCAGCGCTGGCAGACAGCACTGAGATAAACACCCGCCCCATCACCATTCATCCACACTGACGATTCACTTAATATGCAAATCAAACTCGACAAGAATCCGCTGTCCCTAACGACAGAACATTACATTCCGGAACTCGTGCGCAAGTTATTACTGCGCATCGAAGCCGAGTCCTTCACGAACATCGCACTTTACGGATTCTCTGAGCCGATGAAGTGGTTGTACCGGCTATTGCGGGAACGCGGCGGCAAGTCAAAGCTGTACGACTGGCGTAACGACCTTGTCGGCTACGACTGCGGCGGCGGCATCGTCGAGCACGTTTCCAAAATCAAAGATGCAAAAGACACACTGCTGGTAGTTTGCGTGGATAACCACGATGCGATCAAGGCTGGAATCCGTTACCTGATCGACAACCACTACGACTCCCTGCCCGCCATCTACGAGTTGACGGAGCCGCATGACCCGTTCACGCTGGAACATCCGTTTCGCGGTATCCGGGAACGCGCCAGGGCCCGCGCAATCTCGATGATCTCGGATGAAAAACTTTTTAACCTTGCTCAGTATATCGGCCTGACCGCACACATTGAAGGAACTGTCGTCGAGTTCGGTTCGTTTCAGGGTGGATCGTCCGCCGTCATTATCGAAGCCGTGAATCATTTCGGCAAAAAACCCGTCATGATCTTCGACAGCTATGAAGGCATTCCGAAATCGAGATACGGGCTGGACCATCGCTGGCAAATGACGTTCAGCAATAACTCCTACGCACAAGTCAAAAATGCCTTCAAGGATTGCGATAACGTCCAGGTCATCAAAGGCAACGTAATTGACACCATGAAAATGGTCAAAGCGCCTGTTACCTTCTGTCACATCGCCATCGACACACTGGAAGCCTGCGAAGCGGCGCTCAATGCCATCTGGCCGATGTTGGCCCCGGAAGGAATCATCGTCGTCGATGATTACGGCAGTTACCCGAATTGCATTCCGCTGACCGTCATGACCGACAAGTTTTGTGAAGGCAAACTCGAAGCATTCAAGTTTCTGACGCAATGGACCGGCGTTTTCATTATGAAGCGCAAGCCCTGACAACACCTCCCGCCGCACAACCGTGACCATCATCGCCACCATCGAGGCGCGTATGACGTCGAGCCGGCTGCCGGGCAAGGCACTTCTGCCCGCCGGCGGTAAGCCAATGCTTGCACATCTGGTGTCCCGATTACACCAAGTGCCGTCCTTGGACGGCATCGTGCTGGCGACCACCGTCAACGCAGCCGATGATCCGCTCTATGCGTTTGCTCACGATGCCGGCATCGTCTGTCATCGCGGCAGCGAGGAAGATGTCATGGCCCGCGTCATCGGCGCCGCCGAACAGGCCAGTGCAGACATCGTGGTTGAAATAACCGGCGACTGCCCAATCATCGATCCGGGATTAGTTGAGCAGGCCATTCGAATGTTTCTTAACAACGAATGTGACTATGCCAGCAATGCGCACATACGCAGTTACCCCGATGGCATGGACGTGCAGGTGTTCACGCTCGACTCGCTGCAGCGCTCCGCCGCGATGACCAATGCCCCTCTCGACCGTGAGCACGTCACGCTGCACATGCGGCAGCACCCGGATTTGTTCCGCCATCTGCATATCATCGCGCCACCCGACGAACACTGGCCTGAACTCGGACTCACCCTTGATGAGGAAGCCGATTATCGGCTGCTAAAAGCGTTGATTGAGCACTTCGGCAACGCTAATCCGTACTTTAGCTGTCGCGACGTTATTACGCATCTCAGACAGCGACCGGATCTGGTTGCCATTAACCACCAGGTGCGGCGCAAAGGGGCTTCGTGAATCAGCTTTCGGCGGCCGTGATTGGCTTGGGCAGAATAGGCCAAGGTTATGACTATGGCCCTGTATCCGATGATCGGGTCCTCACTCATGCCGGTGCTTTTGCCGCGCATCCCCGCATCGAGTTGATTGCCGGCGTTGACCCCGATCCGCGTGAGCGCGAGCGGTTTACCAAAAAATTTTCCGTGCCGGCCTACCCTGACATAGCAACGATGCAGGAGAAATGCCGACCTGACGTAATAGCCCTTTGCACGCCGACGAACGAACACTACGCCGTCTTCAAGCAACTGTTAACCGGTAATCCGCGCACCATAATCTGCGAGAAGCCCATTGCCCCGCGGCTGAATGAAGCTCGGGAAATGGTGCAACTTGCCAAAGAGAGTTGTTGTGTTCTGCTGGTCAACTATATGCGGCGCTTCGAGCCTGGCACCCGTGCCCTGGCTGAAGCTATCCGTCAAGGGCGCTTCGGTGAAATTTACAAAGGCACAGTTTGGTACAGCAAAGGGCTGCTGAACAACGGCTCGCATTTCGTTGACTTGCTTTGCTTCATGCTGGGAAACCAGGTCGAGGTGGAATTTGTCCGCAAGGGCCGCGATTGGAACGACAATGATCCCGAACCCGACTGCTGCCTGCACTTCGGTGCAGCACACATATACCTTCTTGCGGCACGAGAAGAATGTTATTCGTTGCACTCAATGGAATTGGTCGGTACCAAAGGCGTTGCCAGCTATCTCAACGGGGGCGAAGAAATACGCACCCGCTTCGCTGCACCAGACCCCACTTTTCCCGACAGCAACGCGCTTCAACAACCCGGCGTTTGCTTTGAATCACAGATGAACCGCTATCAATGGCATGTGCTCGAAGGACTGCTTCAGCATCTCGATACCGGCCAACCCCTCGCCTCGGACGGCAATAGTGCGCTGCATACATTAGGTATAATCGATGCCATCCTGTCTCGTTTACAAACTGGTTAGGCTCGTGCAATGAGTCCACTCGCACTATTCGGCGGCGATAAAACCATCAGCAGCCCGTTTCCCCGGTACAACCCCATCGGCGCTGAAGAAGTCGAAGCCGCAAAACGGGTCATCGAAAGCGGTGTGCTTTCCAAGTTTATCGGCGGCTGGGAGCCGGATTTTTATGGCGGCCCGAGGGTTCAGGAATTCGAGCGGGCATGCGAAGCGGCTTTCCGCACCAAGCACGCGGTAACGGTAAACTCCTGGACTTCCGGCTTGGTGGCTGCTGTGGGCGCCGCGGGCGTTGCGCCGGGTGACGAAGTCATCGTTACTCCATGGACCATGTCGGCGTCGGCGACCGCGATCCTTGCCTGGAATGCCATACCCGTCTTTGCAGACATTGAAGCAGAGACGTTCAATCTGGATCCGGCATCAATCGAGAAAAACATCACGCCGCTTACCAAGGCGATTATGGTGGTCGACATATTTGGTCACCCCGCTGATCTTGACGCGATAATGGAGATTGCAAAGCGGCATAACCTTACAGTCATCGAAGACTGCGCGCAGGCGCCGTTCTCCATGTACAAAGGCCGCCATACCGGCACCGTCTCGCACATCGGCGGCTACAGTCTCAATTACCATAAACATATTCATACCGGCGAAGGCGGAATTTGCGTCACTGACGACGCGCGACTCGCGGAACGGTTGCAGTTGATACGCAACCATGCCGAAGCCGTGGTGGGCGACAAGGGCGTACAAGATCTTTCCAACATGATCGGCTTCAATTTCCGCCTCGGCGAAATCGAAGCGGCCATCGGCATTGAGCAATTGCGTAAGCTACCGCCACTCGCCGCCAAACGTACTGCGGCGGCGGATCGCCTCACGCGCGGATTGCGGGAACTGCCCGGGCTGCGCCTGCCGGTAGTAAAGCCCGACTGCACGCACGTTTATTATGTTTATCCACTCATACTGGACCAAAAGATCACTGGCGTCGGGCGATCTCGAATCATCGAGGCACTCTCTGCCGAAGGCGTCACCGGACTGATGGGCGGTTATACCAACCTGCATCTGCTGCCCATGTATCAGCGGCGCATCGCCTATGGCTCCAAGGGTTTCCCATGGACACCAGACATTTATAAAGGCAACGTGTCTTACGCCAAGGGCATTTGTCCGGTTGCGGAATCACTGCACGATCACGATTTCCTGGGCATCGAGTTTTGCCTTTATGACTACTCGGACAGCCAGATTGACCTGGTCGTTCACGCTTTTCGCAAAGTCTGGCAGCATTTGTCCGACCTGAGATAACCGTGGGTCCCGCTGCAATAACCGGCCCGCTCCTTGTGGCGGCACATGATGCCGGTGGAGCGGAAATAGTTTCATCGTGGGTTCGCCGTAACGGGACGGCAAATGTAAGTCTCGTGGCGGAAGGTCCCGCGCGAAAAATTTTTTCGCATAAACTGCCCGCCCAATGCATCTCGTCAAGGGCAGAGCTACCGCAACTGATGCGTGCCTCGGGGTTCTTGTTAACAGGGACGAGTTGGGGTTCCGACTTGGAATTTCAAGCCATCAAATTGGCCGGTATCCACGGGTTACGTAGCGCGTCGTTTATCGATCATTGGGTGAACTACCCTCAGCGTTTTACCTGTAATGGCGAATCTATACTACCGAACGAAATTTGGGTGGGTGACGAATTCGCCTTGGCCGTGGCAAAACAGCATTTCCCGCCCGAAATGCTTCATCTCGAGCCCAACCCGTATTTTGCAGATATTCGCGATGAATTCGCGACGCTGGCGCACCAGGAAAGGTCCGACAATAAATTAAGAATACTCTATGTGTCCGAGCCAATAGCGGAACATTTCGCCCTGCCTGCCTACCTTCACCAGCATCCGGGCTATGACGAGTACAGTGCAATTACTAATTTCCTGTTACAACTTGCGGCAATAAAGGAGCGGCCTGTAACAATCCGTTTCCGTCTACACCCATCTGAAACCCGGAGCAAATACACCGCAATCCTGCAAGAGCAGTGCAAACACGATCTGCATTACAGCGAAGGCGCATCTTTGCTGCAGGACTGCACATGGGCAGATTGGATTATCGGCTGCGAAAGCATGGCGATGGTAATCGGGCTGATTGCAGGCAAGCCGGTCTTCACCAGTATTCCGCCAGGAGGCCGCAATTGCCAATTGCCACAGACCTCTATCCAGCCACTAAACGTCACCTCGATAAACCGCCTGTTGCAGCGACCGACTGAGACGCCAATCTGCTAGAATCCCGAGTGAGAATCGCGGAGAAAAAAACTAAGTTCGTAGACGCTTTCGGAGCGAACACGGACGGTGCTAGCACTACTTCTTCACAGGAAAGGATTAATCATGTCGATCAAAGAAATCAAGCGGGTCGGTGACGGAATCGCTGCCGATAATGCAAGCTGGACATTCAGCGATCAAGTAGCCAAAACATTCTCCGGCCACGTCAGCAAATCCGTGCCGCTTTATAACGAAGGCCACGACCTGATTTGCGCGCTCAGTGATTTTTTTATACAGGATTCGTCTGTGTGCTATGAACTGGGATCATCAACAGGCGTATTAAGCAGCAAACTCGCGCGCCGCCATACGGCAAAAAAGGCCCGCTTTATCGGCATAGAGACAATTCCTCAGATGATCGCGCAAGCGCGCGTCGAGTGCGGCGAGTTGCCGAATATGGAATTCGTACAAGATGATATTAACGTTCACCCCTACGAACCGGCGGACTTATTCGTTTCTTTCTGCACCATCCAGTTTGTTCCGCCTTATCTGCGGCAGGCACTGTTCGACAAGATTTATCAGTCCCTGAACTGGGGCGGCGCTTTTATTATGTACGAAAAAGTACGGGCACCGGATGCTCGCTTCCAGGATTACATGACTTCGGTTTACACCGAGTTCAAGCTCGATCAAGGGTATACGCCAGATGAGATTGTCGCCAAAACGCGCAGTCTTAAGCGGGTGCAGGAACCGTTTTCTACCCAGGGCTATTTCGATCTTCTCAAGCGGGCAGGATTCGTGGATACCATGACAGTGATCAAATGGGTCTGCTTCGAGGGCTTTCTCGCCGTCAAATGACCACACCGCAACATCCATCCCTCCACGACCGCTTAGCCTCACTCGCCAATTCGCATTCTTCCCGGCCGAAGCTGCCGCCGGGCCATCCGCTCGATTCCAAGTGGGAGCGGCTGCTGCTGCAGGAACCTAAAAAGCTCTTTAACCCTGACGGCACGATTCGCTTCGACTATCTGCAAGAATTTCGCCGGCGCGAGATTTTTGTCAGCGACATGGCGCCGGCTTCGGATTTCGCCAACGTAGATCCGCGTGCTTGGTGGAAAGAACTGCTTGCCCATCCAATTCGGGGACTTAGGAATCTAATCAGCGAAAGGTTGCTCGGATCTCGCCGCGGCGCACGTCAACTCCTCAACGACGTATTCAAGACACTGGAAGCCGAGGGGGCACTGGATCTGTTACATAGGCACCCTGCCGCAGGAACCCCCGGCGCGCCTTTTACCTATCAGATTGATGGCTATTCGTTCAACCTGCGATGGGCAAGGCATATTTACTTTCACAATCTCCTGCGACGTCATCTGGGGGATGAAATACGGCAGCGCGATCGTTTCATCAGCATGGATATTGGATCAAGCTACGGCATCTTCCCCTCGATATTCAAGGCCGAATACCCCAACAGCACCCACGTCCTGGTGGATTTTCCGGACCAGCATATCCTTGCCTATTACTATCTCGCCTCGACTTTTCCAGATGCCCGCATTGCAACGCTGAATGACCTGCTCGCAGCGCCGCAGATTACCCGGGAATTTTTGGCACAGTTCGACTTCGTGCTGGCGCCGGTCGCAATGTACGACATGTTTGCTGCGAACAGCGTCGATATGGTGACGAATTTTTTCTCGTTTGGAGAGATGCGCCGCGAATGGTTCATGAGCTACCTGGATAGCGCGCCGTTTCGCACGGCGGAGTTCCTTTTTACTTCGAACCGAATCGAATCAGCGCCGAGGCACGAACCGACTTATGACAGCGATCTCACCATCCTGGATTATCGTCTCTCGGATTATGAGAAATTATTTTTTGGTGTTTTCCCGCTATACCCATACCATATCGGAAGGAAACTGCTTTTCAGTTATGACAAGCTGCCTTTCTCGTCGCCTAATTTTGATTTCATCGGACGGCGCCGCTGACCCGGCGTAGGAACGTGAAATTACTGCGGTGAATTTACTCAACGTTATACTTGCGCGAAGCCGGTACCGCCGGCTTCGCCGCTGCCGAAGAATAGCGGCCAAGATTTTGGCTACTGCCGATCCTTACAAGCACTTTCGGTTATTTAATTTTTTGTCGACGACGCCGCTCAATACCAATAAGAGCGGGGAAATCGTACAAATTTCTAATCCCGCAGTGGAGTTGTGCATTCGACAGCGGTTGGTGCAATGGGTAATGAGCAGCCCTTTTCTTGGCGACTTGATGATTGCCGTAGCCGACGACAGGGCAACGATAACTGCCGGCTTGCCACCGCTTTGGCGCAATACGCTTGTGGCGAGGGGAATTGCGGTGCATCGATTCCGGTCTTCACTATCATGGTGGATTACCCTCGCTCGAATGTTCCTGCAAGGTGCTCGACGCTACGTGCAACTCCTGGTTTATTCAGGGTCGGATCAAGATCCCTGGAAAGAAACTTCATGTCCGCTGGTTCTTGTAAACGCCGATCCATGGCAAGTAGGGCTGAACAACGCCACGCGGGAGCGTCGTAGAGATACTACAAACTGGCTCTTCGACCACTGCCCTGAAACAAAGACAGCCGGACTGGTGGTTCATTTACGCGGGCATAAGGCCTGCAAACTTTCCCAGCAACTGTGGATAGCACCCGAACCTTTCCCGCCTCTGTCATTGCCGGGGCGCGGCCGCTTCCTGCTGAGAGGCGTGATGGCCCTGGCGCGGGCTGGCGTGTCGCCCTTGATCGGCGGCTGGTGGCGAGCCATCTTTATTCGCGACGAAATCGAAGATATTTACACCGCAGCCTTGCCTGGACATCATGCATCTGCCTACTTATTCTGTATCCCACGCCTTGAGTACCGCCCATTCTGGACCTGCCGGGCGGCGCAAGACGGCGCAGACGTGAAATTCCTTTTCTACTCAGCAAATGCGCGCCTGTTTGGTCCCGGTATCAAAATGCCGCCCACTGCACCCGGCTACAGCGTCATGGACTGGCCCAATGTGCTCGTGTGGGATGATTTCCTCGGGCAATTTCTCAGCGAGGCGCGCGGCAAACCCCTGCGAACCGAGACTGTCGGTCCCATCGATTATTCTGATTCCGACGACCCTGATCCGGCTCCGGTGTCCGCAGCCGTAGCCGTTTTTGACGTCACGGCATTCCAGCCGTGCCTCTTGGCTGCGCGCGGCTTTCCAGATTCGTATTATACGCAGCGCGTACTGCGAAAATTCCTCGATGATGTCTCGCAATGTCTGGAGGAGGCCGGACTGATCATGCTCTACAAGCGCAAACGACCGATGATCCGGCTCGCCGGTACGGCTTACCGGAGAAAGGTTGAAGAAATTATTGCACGGCCCCGCACCGTAATAGTTAGCCCCATGATCTCGGCGCGTCGGGTAATTCAGCGCTCAATTGCAACTATCGCCATTCCTTACACCTCCACAGCACTCATTGGGCAAGCGCTTGGCGTACCATCGGTCTACTACGATCCAGATGGCACGCTGGAGGAAGACCGATCACTGTCGCACGATGTGCCAGTCTTACGGTCACGCAAGGAACTCTCTGCATGGATTGCCATGATCGCCACGAAGGCGGCAGCAGGGAAATCCAATTTTGGATACAGTGACAAACCTTGAGAATAACCGCCATCCAACTTCTACAAAATCTTTTCGGACTGCTCGATAAGCGCGAGCGGGTTCTGTTTATTGGCTTGATTCTGATGATGTTCCTGGCCGCCGGGCTCGAGATTATTGGCATCGGAGTCGTAACGGCATTCATTGGCATTCTCATCAATCCGCACCTAATTGCCGAACATAGGGTGTTGAGCATGTTGTATGACCTGTTCGGCGCCACATCAGCGCGTCAGTTTGCAATCTACACGGCAATCACTTTGTTTGTGATTTTTGTAATCAAGAACGCTTACCTTGCGTTACTCGTCCACCTCCAAACGACTTTTGCATTGAACAAAGAAGCCGCCTTATCAACGCAACTGCTTGGCGCATATCTTGCCAGCCCATATACCTTCCACCTTCAACGAAACTCCGCTGATCTGCTCAAGAATATTACGATTGAAATAGGACATGTCATCAACGGTATCCTCGTGCCGTCAATGGTGCTGCTCACGGAAGCAATTGTTCTCATATTCGTTCTTTGCCTGCTGGCTTCAGTCGAACCTGCGGTGGCGGTTTCTATTTTCGTGATTCTCGGCGCAGCTTCGTTACTGTTCATCCGGCTGGTTCGGCCCATTCTCACACGGAGCGGGCAACTGAGATCCATTAGTGCGGGATCGCGAATCAAACGAGTCAATCATGCGCTTGGCAGCATCAAAGAAATCAAACTGGCCGGAAAAGAGGCTTTCTTCACCCGGTCTTTCTTTGAAAGCAGCATTACTTACTCGCGAGCCGGCATCATAGCCACGACTTTGCAGCACCTGCCCAGACTTATCGTTGAAACACTTGCAGTGACATCAATACTAATCGTTATTGTCGTCATTCACGGACAAGGAAGAGATTTGCAAAGTCTGCTTCCGGTGATTACCTTGTTTGCGCTGGCAGCCATGCGTGTCATGCCGTCCGTTAACCGAATGACTCCCGCTTTTAATCAACTGCGTTACTGGTTGCCTGCTATCGAAGCAGTTTACCCTGACCTGCAGTTCGCGCGGAACCAACGCGCGCACCATGACGCCTCGGAAACACCGGACAAACCGGATGTCATGTGGACCGGCTTCGCTTCGGAATTAGATTTGCGCAATCTTTGGTATCGGTACCCCGGCAGCCAAGAGTGGGCATTACAGGATGTGTCTATACAGATAAAGAAGGGGACATCTATCGCCTTTATGGGCTCTTCCGGCGCCGGCAAGAGCACGTTGATCGAGTTGATTCTGGGACTTATTGATCCCGATAAAGGCGTCATCCAAATAGATGGGCGCCAAATCGCGGATGTTCGTTCTGCGTGGCAACGAAATATCGGCTATGTTCCACAATCGATCTATCTGATGGATGACAGCATTCGCAGAAATGTTGCATTTGGAATTGCCGACGATCAGATTGATGATGCCAAGGTGTTAGCCGCCTTGCGAGTAGCCCGTCTGGAGCAAATGGTAACTGCCTTACCGGACAAACTTGACACGCTGGTTGGCGAGCGGGGAGTCAGGCTATCTGGCGGGGAACGACAGCGCCTCGGCATTGCCCGCGCGATGTATTACGATCCGGAAGTATTGGTATTGGACGAAGCCACCTCGGCACTGGACGGCGAAACAGAGCAGGCCATTGCAGAAATGTTAAACCAGCTCATGCGCGCTAAAACCATACTGATCATTGCTCATCGGGTTACTACGGTAAAAAACTGCGATTCGATATTTTTTATTAAACGCGGCAAAGTCGTGGATATCGGCAATTTCAATCAGCTTATGGAGCGCAATGAGGATTTTCGGAATATGCTTGGAGACAACAGTGAAAAAGAAGCGGCTGAGCAAATGGCGTCCGCCAATTGTTAATTGGCAGTGACGTGCATAGAAAAACCTTACGCCATGTTGCATTGGATTCAACATTAACGCCGTTGACGAATCTCCGTAATAGTCGAATCCGAAATGATAGATTTGGGCCGTGTAAATGCCAACAACCATAAATAGCAGCGCATTTGAAGTAGACAGTATCCGGCACGCCATAGCGCGCAAAGGTGACCTGCAAGCGCTACGCAGAAGTTACGCAAAAGATGCCCATCCTGAACTCCCGGATATGAGCTCGGCGGCACTATGGGACGATCTCGCAAGCAGCAGTGAAGCCCCAGAGTTCAGAATCCGCAGATTAAGAGCCGTCGCCAACCAAGTGGTGCCCGGATCCAACGTACTGGATGTCGGTATCGGCTGGGGCGAAATTATTCCAATGATATTGTCGCGCGGCTGCCGTTATACCGGGCTCGATTTTTCGGAGCAGATTGTCGCGCACGTTTCAAGCCAACACCCGGATTGTAAGTTTTTTGTCGGAGACTTGCGCCAGATCACCGAAACCTACGACGCAGTACTCGCGCTTGAGGTATGTGAACATATTCTGCCCAGTAATATTTTTCCTTTCTTTGGTGAGGTCAAGCGTATTCTTGCCAAGAACGGCACGCTGATCATCACTGTGCCTGTCTACGAGAATCTGCGCGCCATGACGCTACGCTGTCCGCAGTGCGGCCATATGCACAACCGTATGGGGCACGTTCGCGCCTACACACCCGAGCTTATTGATGCGGAGTTAACGCTGGCTGGGTTTGATGTGGAGAAGTCGTTCTTCATATACGCCAATTTTGACAACTCAATATCAGGACAGATTAAACGCCGCATTGTTGACCTTGGACGTCGCTGGCTAAACCTCGGGAAAACGATTCCGCTTAATGTTGTGGTAGTGGCGCGCAACCGATCAAACGAATAGTTATATTGGCTATACGATAAAGGCCGATCCCATCCGCAAATCATGCACAAACTTGCTTTCGTTGTCCCCACCAAAGACCGCCCGGATGATTTGCGAAAGCTGCTGCTAAGCATCGCATCACAGACCAGAAAACCCGACCAGTTGATTGTTGTCGATGGCAGCAATCCTGACATCCGGCATGTTATTGCCGGCTTTCCGGAGTTGGCTATTGACTATGTCAGAGTATATCCGCCGTCGCTTTCGCAGCAACGCAACGCCGGGATGCGGCAGCTCAAACCAGACATTACGTTAGCGGGTTACCTGGACGACGATATCGTGCTGGAGCCGCCAGCCATTGAAGTGATGCGCGAATTCTGGTCTGGCGCGCCTACGGACATCGGCGGCGCTGCATTTAATATTACCAATGCCCTACCGGCAAAAAATTCCTCTTTGAAAGAACTGTTTCTAATCGACAGCCCTCTGCCCGGGAGAATGTTGCGATCGGGCTTTCCATCAACCATAGGCTTCCAAAAGTGTGATCTGGAATCAGACTGGCTATATGGTGGCGCAACGGTTTGGCGGCGAGAAATCGTAGAACAGTTTGGTTACGACGAGTGGTTTTTAGGCACGGGTTTTATGGAAGACGTAGACTTTAGTTACTCAGTACGCAAGGCCTATCGCCTGATGGTCGTTGCAGAATCACGCCTGGCACATTACAGCTATCCGGTAAAGCTCGAACGTGAAGCACTGCTGGGTAAATGGCAGATTGTCAATCGCATGTATTTCGTGCGTAAAAACCGGGATCGCGGGTTGTCTTTGATTGCCGCCTGGATAGCCAGCATCGGAATCACGCTTCTAAATGCGGGAATCGGACTATTGCGCATGCGCAAGAATTACTGGCTGCGCGCCACAGGCAATATCAGCGGCGTGTTTTCCGAGCTGGTTGGCAAACGCGATTCGCTGGGGGGGCATCTAAAGTGACGTTGATCCTGCGCCAATATCCATAGCAATGTCGAGGCCGTGAAATGGTAAACCTTCGGTTAAGTCAAAAAGTAGTTGAAAGACTGGCTGCTTTTTTACAATCCGGGTCCAGCGAAGGATCACGCTCCAATCACTGGCAACACTTTTCCAGACTCAATAGTATCTTTGCGGATGCCTCGACTGGTATTGTGACCTTCTCCGCCGGCGCGGGTTTTGACAGCGACTACGAGTTAAATTTCCGGCGACGCAGCTTGCGCGAAACGGCCGGCCGGCTTTTGCGCCATGCCAACGGTACCGATCCCGACGCGCGTTACTCGAAAGCGTTTTCTTCGCTATGGCCCAACGGTTCGCCCGTGACATGGTCGGATACCAGACAGTTATTGGGATCCCCAATGACTGCGCATAAGATACTGGCCGCTCACTACGCCAGCCTGCTGCTCCCGTCAGTTCCGGAAAGCCGTCAAACGACTTACGTTGAAATCGGCCCCGGCGCAGGCTACCTTGCCACGCTGATGCACCAGCTTCGGCCCGGCCTGCTGATTACGATTGATCTGCCCGAGGTGTTGCCGTTCTCATTCCTCGCGTTGCATCGCGCGTTTCCGGGCAGTCCGTTCTGGCTGCCCAACGAAATAAAGGGCGCCCCAGTCACGCTCCCGGAGCAAGGCTTGCTTTTTTTAACGCCCGATCAAGCAGGCCAGTTGCCCGATAGGTGCATGGATGTGGGCGTGAACACCGCCTCTTTTGGCGAAATGCTGCCCGAACATATTGCAAGTTATTTTGCATTACTTCGCCGAATCACCAAACCAACCGGATTGTTCTTTACCTGCAACCGTGTTGAGAAGTGGATGGATCGCGAGGGCACCTCGTTACTTGATAATGCGCCAGGGCACGGATTGCCGGTACGGTTTGATCGTTACCCCTGGCTGCCGCAGGATCGGGACGTGTTTTATGGTCCGTCTGCGCTGCATGCCATTACCCAACCGCAGAACCCGATGCTCATTCGACTTTGTCATCTTGCGTCTGCCCAGGCGCACCCTTCGAACGTATGAGCCGAATGCACTTGTCCCCTTGAATACCGGCACACGCCCTATCGTTCTTGCCGCGGGAGACGAAGGTCCGCAAAGCACGCTTCGCCCGCTGGCAGACGCAATGGCTTCCGTCGCTGGCGTTGGTGGCGACTTGGCCTGCGCGGCAGATGACTATTGGCACGAGCTGATCCGCTTGCGGAACGCGCGCGGGCTTGTGTGCGGCACATCCGACAGCCCGGCCGGGCGTGCATTGGAGGCCAGTGCCCGGCGCGCTGCCGTAGTCGCGGGCGTTCCCATCGCCGTCATTGAAGACTTTCCGGGGAATTATTACGAGGTGCCCAGCGGATCGGCAGATTTTCTTGTTGTGGAAAGCGCAGCCGTCGCCGCACTGACCCGCCGTAAATTTGGCGGGTCGTGTCCGCAGATCAAAGCACTCAGCCTCGCACGCTATGACCCGCATCGCCGTGCCGCACCTTCACGCCGCTCCATACGGCGCGATAAGGACATCGGCCAGAAGGGGCAAGTCTCGGTACTTTGGGCCGGACAGCCAGAGACCCCTGATTGCCTGGTTACCCTGAGCATCCTGTTGCCGCTACTTGCCGCGCGGGGAATCGAACTGCTCTTTAAGGCACACCCGCGCGATGCCGGATACAGTTCAGGCGCGTACCGTGCGCTGTTGGCAAATGCCGGAATAGTGAGTCATGACGTTACCCACCTTTCTGTCGAAGAGGCACTGTTACTCGCGCCAAGACTTGTCATAACGCAGTTCTCTTCCGCTGCTATCGAAGCGGGATTCTTCGGCATACCCAGCCTGAACATTGTGCTGCCGGATGCCGGCGGAGCACGCCTGCTGGAAAAAAAGGGTTATCAAGCACCACTGCACTGCGCAGAAGGTGCCGCAGGCTGTGTGATGCGTAGCGACGAACTTGCCGGCGTACTGTATCCACTGATAGACGATAAAACCGCTCGCGAGAACTTAATCCGCTGTTTTGACGCGTATTTTTGTACCGCTGAACTGATGCTTCCTCACCTGAGCGCAATGATCGAAAACCTCTTTCAAAACAAGGGATTCCCTCCCTGAAAGCAAGGCTTTCGGGTAAAATCGGCAGCACTAAGTTCCGGGATATACATGCATACACCGACGAAGAAGGTGATACAGATTCACGCCCTCGACAGCGACCGATACGGCGCCGAGCGTCTGCTGCGCGATGGGAGTGTGAGCGCTGCCGATGCCGATCTTCGCGCCGCGATGGATGCGCTTGCCAATGAGCCACGCATTACCAGCCTGCTGCATCCCGAGGTTCGTTACGAGGTAACCGATAACTGCAACGCCAGTTGCATTATGTGCCCACGCGATAAGCACGAGCACGGCCGCGAGCACGGCATCATGGATCAGGCCAAGTACGAAAAAAGCATCGATGAAATAGTAGGTCTTGGGGCGAAAAAAATCGTGTTGACCGGGTTTGGCGAACCCATGCTCGACAAACGGCTGGAAGAGAAAATCGCCTACGCGAATGGCAAAGGACTTTCCACTTACTTCATCACCAACGCTTCCGCGCTGACACCACGGCGTTCTCGCAAACTCATGGATGCCGGCCTGTCGGAAATGCGGGTGAGCTTTTACGGCATGCGTCCGGAAACCTACAACGCGGTCATGCAGGGGCTCGATTTCGACCGCACCATGAAGGGCATACTCGAATTTCTTAAAATCCGCGACGAGACCGGATCAAAAACCCGGGTGCAGATATCTTATCTGGAACTCGAACAGAACAAGACCGATACCGAGGCCTTCCGCGAGTTCTGGGAGCCGCGAGTCAATGCCATCGAAATTTGGAAACCGCATAATTTTGGCGACGGCCGGGACTACCGATTCCGTGAAGGCGACCTTGAGCGCAAAACCAGTTGCGGACGGCCGGAGAATGGCCCCTTCCAGATCCAGTGGAACGGCGAAGTGATTCCGTGTTGTTATGACTATAACAACCAGATCATTCTGGGCAACGCGTTCGAGCAGTCCGTCCTGGATATTCTCAACAATGAAAAATACCGGCTGCTGCGTTACGCCCACCGCATGAAAAAATTTGGCATGTTTCCGTACTGCGACCAATGCGATCAACTGCTGCCCCACGCAGACGCGCTGGTGTACACGAACCGGCACAACCTGCCTGCTGAAGAAGCGGTGAAGCTTTCCAACACCGATCTCTTTGATCTTGTGGCGGGCAAGGAAATCGGCGAGAACCAATTAAGTTCTCGCTATCGATCATCGTGATTTCGCAGGGCATGGCCATCTTAAGATGCTACAGCGCAGGATAATATAGGCCTATGCTCGTTTCGCCTCCTACCCATATGGACACCCCGATACCGGATACAAATACTGTGCCTGCCGAAATGCTCGCGCAGGTAGCCCTGTGCGGCCCGGAAAAAGTATTCAACCTCCCCGGTGCCGAAACGGTTGCAGAAGCCTATCGCAGCGCGCTGCCTTATCCGCACCTGGTGATCGACAATTTTTTTGATCCGGACATATTGGCGCAAATCTCCCACGAGGTCATCGGAGAGAAAGTAAATTTCAACAAGGTCTTTACAGACGCATTCCAGCGCAACAAGACCATCAGTACCGGAGATGCCGTCCCTCCCCTTATAAGCGTGATCGCCAGCAAATTCGCCGCCTCCAGCATGTTGCGTTATCTGGAACAGATTACCGGGCTACAACGCCTGATCCCCGATCCGCACTACAACGCGGACTATGGTTACTATCACATCGTTGGCGCAGGCGGCATTCTTGGCAGCCACGTGGATCACAGCCGGCACAATACGCTCCACGTGCCGCACGTGCTGAACTTGGTCGTATACCTGTCGAAAGACTGGAACGAGCAGGACGGTGGAACCCTCTGTCTTTATGACGCAACCGGCAAGCAAGTCATAAAGCGGGTGCCATGCCGGTACAATCGCGCGATTATTTTTGCCTGCACGCCTGCCGCCTACCACGGTGTTGATCCGGTACTGGAATCCGCCAACCGTCGCCGGCATTCCTTGTATTTTGCCTATTACACCGTCGATGCAGCCGGCAAGGGGCCAAACGAGTTGTCCCCCAATCTTCAACAAGGCAAATCCAATGCAGACCCGGACGTGAATTACGGCACCTATTTTGTAGTGCCGTTTTCTCAATTATTCAAACCGGAAAACTGGGTCCACTTACGAATGCGACTGGTTTACTTTGTGCATCTTGTAACGCCTCCAATCCTGGTGCGGGCAATGAGGTGGATTGCCAAAGCCCTGCGCGCCAGGTAGCAAATGAGCCGCCTGCGCCGGATACTCCGCTCGGTTATCCCGCTGTGGATCCGAAATCTATTTCGCGATTTGATGGAGCGTGCGTATTGGCATTCCGCCGGAAGTGCGGCTGATTTGCCAAAATATGGCCTTACGCGTACGCAAGTCTATCCATTTGGACGCAATTTCATTCCAGTACTGCGTGAAGCCACCGCCGGTAAACTGAATGGACTGGCCCTCACCCCTACAACACCAGTAGCTTCCATCGGAACCTGCTTCGCTGAAGAGTTTGCGATCTTCATGCGAAAACACGGCTATAACTACATCTCCACTGAGCCTGATGTGTTCTACGCATCCGCAAAATGGGGGCGTGTTTACACCATTCCAAATTTTCTGCAAATCGTGCGGTACTCTTTCGAGCAGGATTTTCCACTGGAGATCGAGAAGGGGCCAACAGGCTGGTTCGATGCTACGCGCGAGCATTCGGTAGGCACTTACGCCAGTAAAGAGGCGGCGGAATCCGCCATTCAGTCCCATCGGATAGCATCTCGTGAGGCCTTCTCCTCCGCGTCGGTACTCATACTGACCGTTGGGCAAAACGAGGCCTGGGTCGATGTCAATTCTGGTTTGATCTGGGCACAGATCCCACCCAGGGAGACACTGCACGCCGAGGGCCGGCGGTTTGAGGCGCGGGAGTTCACATACGAGGAAAACACATCCGCCTTAGTTGGCGCGCTCGAAACCCTGTTCCGGATTAGCCCGCGATTACAGGTTTTAATCACCGTGAGCCCAGTCGCGTCCTACGCAACGTTTTGCGATACTGATGTGGTCAGCCAATCGCTGGCAAATAAATGCCTCTTGCGCATCGTCGTCAGGGACGTATTGAAACGTTACCCGGGAAAGGTATTTTATTTTCCGTCATTTGAGATGGTGCTCGGACTCAATCAGGACAGCTTTCGCGCGGACAATCGACACGTAAAGCACGCCAGGGTCGATAAAATTTTTGAGACGCTAAAGCAGACCACTGGACTAATGGACCGATGAGCATCCCCTTTTTTTACCCTTGGTTCGCGCGGATTGTCTACCGCTAGATCTATCCACTTTGTCGCCAATAGACCTGACGCGCAGCCAGCGGCGATCTACGTCAACCTAGGCGCCAGCACACAGACAATTGATGCCGGGCGCGGTCCCGAGACACTGGAAGCTCACGAGTTAATTTCCCAGTGGTCGGGAGGGGCAATGGATTGGTTCTCCGACTGGATCGGCGAAATGAATATCCGCAATGCCGATCTAAAGTGGTGGGCTTACTCCTCCACTGGCAAGAATTTTCTATCGTCCGCGCTCGGCGCCAGAGTGCTGGAAGTGCTTGCCATACGCAATCTCGCCCGCTCGGGACGCTACCGGCATATCTACGTACGCGGCGCGACCTGCGGACAGATGAAATCTATCTCCGGGCTTCTACATGAGGAATATTCTGTACAACTACCCATCGCCATCTATCTGAAATTTAACGAATATGCCAGTCATGCTCTGGCGATTCTGCGTACCATTTTCCAGGCTATAAGAATCTGGGGTGCGTTTCAATTGCTGAGAGCCCGGCGCCATACGCCGGGCTCTCATCAACCGCCGCAGGATATTGTGCTTTTTACCTACGTGGATGGCTCGCTTGATTCGGGCGGCGACAGATATTTTGGAGACTTGCCCTCACGCATCCATGAGCGAGAGCCTGCCTCGCGCACCGCCTATGTCGCATACGTCTACACCCCGTATCGTAAACGACTTCGGGAGATCACCTCTGTTTCGCCCACACCCTACTTACCGCTCTATCAGTTTCTCAGCAGTGGCGATCTTTTACAGGCAGTCGGTCAAACCGTTGGCGCCACGTTTCTGCGCAATGCAAATCTTGGTGCGTCGCACGCGGATGCCGAGGCCATGAAAGACCTGCTGCGTGAAGCGCTTCTGGAAGACGTCAGCAAGCGGGGTTACCTGGATAACCTCCTGGTTTACGCAGGCACAGCCCGGATGATTCGCTGTCTGTCACCCAGAATAGTCATCTATCCCTACGAGAACAAATCCCTGGAGAAAGCGCTTCTGCTTGCAGCGCGCGCAGCATCCCCAAAAACTAAACTGATCGGCTACCAACACACGTCCATTACGCCACGGCACATCGGTCTTCGCTTTGGGATAACAGAGGCTGCCAGGACGCCATTGCCCGATCGGATTGTTACGGTGGGCAACATCACCAGAAGCTACCTGGAGCATTTCGGTAACTATCCCCCAGGGATACTGGCGACCGGCTGCGCGCTGCGCCAGTCTTGGGAAGCCCCTTTTTTGCAGAAACCATTTGCGCGCGAACGACCCAAAGTGCTGCTGGCCTTATCGTCCAGCGTCGGCGAATTGGTTTCAACGCTGGAATTCATGCGTCAGGTCAAGGAGCGTCTTCCCGGCCTGGAATTGGGCGTAAGGCCCCATATCAATTTTCCGCTCCAGTTACTGCCTGCCGCATTGCGGGAGTGGGTAAAACACAGCGCCATCGATTTGACAGGAACCCGCCTGCGGGAGAATCTCGCATGGGCTGACCTGACAGCCTATGTTTCTTCAACTGTCGCATTGGAGTCGCTCATGATGGGCAGGCCGGTTATTTACCTTCAGATCGACCCAAGCAACCCCGATCCGCTGCTCGGTGACGCACGCTTTCGCTGGTCTGCCGGCAATGTCGATGCGTTCCTGGATGCATTATCGTCATTGGCAGCGCTAAATCCTGAGCAGATTGATGTGATGCGTAACCAAGGGGTTGACTACGTACGCAACTACTTGACGCCCAGATCCACAGAAGCGATCGCATCCTTCCTCCAATGACGCAACGTCCACTGGTTATCCGGTCGTTTCAATGAATCGCGCCGCACCCGCTGCTTCGCCTGGAACGCTGGCCCGCAACACCAGCTGGAACCTGCTCGGGGCAGCGTTGCCTTTGCCGGTTGCGCTGTTTTGCATTCCCGTTTTGATATCAAGCCTCGGCGTTGATCGATTCGGCGTGCTCGGTGTGGCATGGATGGTTATGGGCTATTTCGGTTTGTTTGATTTTGGCTTGGGCCAGACGACAACGAAACTGGTTGCAGAACAGACAGCACAGCAGGGCATTCGCGCGCTCATGTTCAATGCGCTACTGCTTCATGTCGTGCTGGGAGCGATCGGTGGCGCATTATTCGCCTTGCTTGTGCCGTGGCTCGCCACCCGGGTGTTCGACATTCCGCCGGCACTTTCGGGAGAAACGGCAACAGCGTTATACTGGCTGGCCGCTTCCGTGCCGGCAATCGTAATTACGGCAGCGCTGCGCGGCATGCTCGAAGGCTTGCAGCGTTTTGACGTCGTTAATTTGGTACGAATACCTGCGGGAATCCTGAATTACGCAGGGCCTGTCGCAGCGCTTGGCATCGACAATAGCCTGCCAGCCGTCGTCGCGGTCATTGCCGTTACCCGTTTAGCGGTGTTCATTTCCTATGCCATCGCGTGCATGCGCCTGATGCCGCCAAGCGACGGCGCGGCACGCATTGAGAAAGCAATTCTCTCGCGTCTGGTTTCTTATGGCGGATGGCTCACCGTATCAAATTTTGTTAACCCGTTGATCATCGTCGCCGACCGTTTTGTTATCGCTTCAGTCGTATCCGTGGCTGCGGTGACATTTTATGTGACGCCTTACGAGGTGATTACCAAGACATGGATTCTGTCCGCCAGTTTGCTAGGCGCATTGTTCCCGATTATTTCGGCCCATGCGACAAGCAATCCCGGTGCTTTACGTGACATTTGCCGCACGGCCACCCTTCAACTGCTGGCGGTAGTCGCACCCGTGGTCGCCGTGCTGCTGACATGCGCAGACGTGCTTCTTCATCTGTGGCTGGGACCGGAATTTCGCGATCAATCCACCACCATTGCCCATTGGCTGGCAGCAGGCATCATGATCAATGTCGTGGCGCAGGTTCCGTTAACCGCACTGAACGCAATGGGGCGGGCCGATGTTACTGCAAAGATCGCGGCCATAGAATTGCCAATCTACTTCGCAGGCATATGGTATGCCGCCGGCCGATTCGGCATCGAGGGTGTTGCCAGTGTTTGGGCGGTACGCGCCGCCATTGATGCAATACTGCTGTTTACGTCGGCGAATGTAATCTTGCCGCGCGCTATGAATGAAAGACCGGGCAGCCTCACGCCCGCAAAATTGCTTGCGATGACATTTTTTCTGGCTGCTTTTTGGCTTGCCGGATCGTTGTTCGGGGAACAGTGGTTTGCGCGCGGCGTGGCGACGATTCTGCTCTTCGCCGCGCTACTGGTGTGGGAATGGCGCTGTCTGCTCGAATCCAGTGACCGACAATCGCTACAGGGGCTATTGGCACGCCTGTTTGGCAAAGGATCCGCGTGAACGAACTGCACACACACCTGCCGCTCGTTTCGATCGTGGTGCCCTCTTATAACCACGGGCGTTACCTGAAGGAAGCTATCGACAGCATTCTCAGCCAGAACTACAAGGCGCTTGAGCTGATCGTGATCGACGATGGATCAACCGACAACTCACGCGAGATACTCGCGGCTTACGGCGAACAATTTCATTGGGAATTGCAGGAAAACCAAGGCCAGGTCGCAACGCTGAATCGCGGCTGGCTGATGTCCAAAGGAGCTCTCATCGGCTATCTCAGTGCAGATGACCTGCTATTGCCAGGTGCGGTCGGCGCTGCTGTAGATTGCTTTCGACAGCATCCAGAGGCCGTTTTATCGTACAGCGATTTCAATCTGATTGATCCTGACTCGGCAGTGGTACGGCGTGTGGTTGCTCCGGAATGCAGTTATCGCGACATGGTGGTAAAAATGCTTTGTCCGCCGGGGCCCGGCGCTTTTTTCCGGCGCTCGGCATTTGAAAAGGCAGGTCTGTGGCATACCGGGTACAAGCAAATGCTGGATTTTGAATACTGGCTGCGCCTCGGATTGCATGGATCCTTTGTGCGCATTCCACAAGCGCTGGCCGCATACCGCGTGCATTCGGGCTCACAGTCTTTTGCGGCGACGAGTGCGATCCGACCCGAGGAGCCGGTGAAAATCATTACAGACTATTTTGAAAACCCTTTGGTACCTTTCGAGATCCAAGAGGCCCGGCTGGAAGCGCTGAGCGCCGCGCACCTCTACTCGGCACAAGTTCATCTGCGCGTCGGAAATTATCAACAGGGATTTGCCGCCGCTCGAAACGGATTTTCATTGCATCCGCGAGCCTTGCTATCGATTCGTCCGCTGCACATGCTTTTGAACGCACTCTTCAACCGGGTAGGGCATCGCACCTTGTGGCGGATACGCCGTAACATGCGTCGGGTCATGGGTAAAACAGGCGGAAACGATGCCATGAAATGAAGGGAAAGACGGCGTATTCTCGATGCCTGCCGCCTTCACAGGAGTCATCACGTCGCCTCCGTGTATGGCGCTCACTCCTTCCGCCTTGTATCCCTATGCACTCAACGTACAAACCCTTTCATGCGCGCACTGCATCCAAGGATAATTTCAACAAACTGCTAGGCCTGTCCCCGTGCTTTCGTGCTTTCGGAACATTGTTACCTGTAATTCGCAGCGCTGCCTATGGGTTACGCTTGTCCGCTTTTAGCGAGAGAACTGCGCACCGACCTCAGTTCGTCGCGGTGGCTGGAGGCCGCCAATGCGGCAAGTGGAACGATGGTTGCGAGCAAGCAGATTTGCAGAACGATGGAATACGCGACTGCCGGCGCTTCGCTGATTCCAAACAAAGCTAGCGCAAGCACACACGCGATCTGAAATACCCCGGCGTAGCCTGGAGCTGCTGGCAGCGAGGTGCCGACCGCGAGGAAGACTAACACGGTGATTGGTGCGATTGGCGGCAATTCCCAGCCGAACGCCTTGATCGCCGAAAACACAACTGCAAAATCCGAAGCAAAAGCAGCAGCTGCAATGACTACGATACGCGTAAATTGAAGAGGCGATGCAATTAACGCAGCTGTTTCGATGATCCCGGCATAGAAACGTTGAATGCGCGCTTGCATGCCTGCTGAAACCCTTTCACTCCAGTGAGTGACCCAGCTGCGCCAGATATGATCGCCTTTCGCCAATACGATAAGCGCGGCGAGCATGCCACAAGCCAGAACAAGGGTGCCCGTCGCGAGCTTTTCGGCATACGGCACCCCGGTATGTGTAGCGACTACCGCGACAGCGCAAACGCCCAGTAGCAGTGCATCGGATAGTCGATCGATGAGTGCGCTGGTCGCTGCCTGACCCAGCGGTACTGCGGCTATTTGCCGAAGCACGAAAATTCTGACGATTTCACCGGCGCGTAGAGGATAGACATGATTAAGCGCAAGCCCAATGACGGCTGCGCTCCAGAAAGACGGAAAAGCCCTGAGCGGAATGCCGGCTGCGATATTCCAGCGCAGCGAACGCAGACCGATGCCTAAAACGATAAACAGTACCGTTACGGCTAACCACGGATATTGGACGCGGCGAAATTCCGACACAAATACAGGCCAGTCAAGACGCCAAAGAATCGCAGCCAGAAGCGTCCCGCTCAGGCAGCAACCGGCGACGAACAGCCATTTTCGCGTACTCATTGGTGGCGGTTTCTCAACGAAGCGGCAGCAAGTGTTTGAGATAAGCCCAGTACACGCTCCATGAATACGTGAACTTCGATTTCGAGCCATCATCGCGCACGGTCAACGTATAAGGCACTTCGGCGAATGTTGCGCCCATACGGCGTGCTTGGCACACTTCCTCCATCAACATGGCGAATCCAGATTCGTGCGTATCCAGTTTAAGTAACAAATCGGTGTGGATGGCGCGAAAGCCATTGGTAAAATCGCTAAGTCCGCAACGCAACACGGCCTGCGCTAGCCGGTTGCCTGCCAATGAAACCAGCGCGCGTGCGAATGGCACGCCTTCGACTTTTCCGCCGTGCGCATAGCGCGTGGCTTTGATGAAATCGGCTCTACCGCGCATCGCGTTGACGAAACCACCGATATAAACGGGATTCTGGGTCAGATCGGCATCCATCACCAATGCGTATTCGAAGCCCTCTTTTACTGCACGCGAAAAACCCGTGCGGTTTGCGCCGCCATAGCCGCGATTCTGCTCATGTATTTCCACGATCAGTTCGGGATAGGTTCCCATCAGATTGCGCAACACCTGGCCTGTGCCGTCAAGGCTGCCATCGTCAACGGCAATGATGCCAGTACGTGCCTGCACGGACTCAAGGTAATGATAGATAGCGGCTATGCATTTTCCGGCATTCGCATGCTCATTGTACATTGGCAGAATAATGCAAAAGCTGGGAGAGGCTGCCGCAGTTTCTGCTGCACGATTTTCGCTCATGTGGATATGGGCGCCTAAGCGGCTTCGCGTTTACGCGCGGCAAAAAGCATTTCGCCGCCGTAGAGTGGAAGCCGCACGTTGAGCAAGACGTTCGGCAGCAATGGCTCAACGTGACTGACCATGCGATAAATTTCCGTGCCGAAGTATTGCAACTGTGTGAATACGTAGCCGAGGCGCAATGATTTCCAGTGCGCCTGCACTGCGATTATGTCGAAACCGTGTTTCTTGACGAATTGGCCAAGCGTGCGTTCCGAGAAATAAAAGGTATGCTCAGGCGCCGCCAGACACGGCCAGTAGCGGCCCATCAATCGCGCCGGCAGCGAGCCGTTGTTGGGTGTTTGGATGAGCAGGACGCCTCCCGGTTTCAGGCACTCGTGCGCGACTTCGAGCAACCGCACCGGATTAAGCAGATGCTCGATTACGCCGGATGCCGTCACCGCATCAAAATATTGGGTGAAGCCGAGCTTCCGTGGATCAAAGCTTTCTACAGTACCGAACGAAATTCGCCCTGGATGTTTGGCCGCCGCAACGTCCGCTGCCGGGCCTTGAAACTCGAGTCCGTGGGTTTCCCAACTATTGGTTTTCGCGATATCAAGCAATTGACCGTCAAAGCAACCGATGTCGAGAATACGCCCGCCGGCTACGGCGCCTGTTTGGCGCAGAAGCCAGGAAAATAACTTTTCATCGACGTGTTTTCGCTCACTCGACTTTCCCGGCTCATAATTGCCTGTCTTGGCCCTTTCCGCGTAATGCTCGGCGAGCGCCGCGAGGGAAGGTTGGGGTTCAAGGCGTGTAAGTTTACAACCGGCACACTCCACAAAGCCATATCCTTGCTTATGAAAGCGGTGGCGCCAGTATTTTTCATCGCATACCGGGCAGCTGGTGATAGTAGTCAAAGTGTCAGAACATCCAGTATCGTGAGGAAGTGGTATTGGGCACGGGGCGGCAATTTTTTGTATTCGGGCGCTATTGACGCCTCCTCGTTTTTTCGATCCAGTCGAAAATAGAGGTTAAGGGGATTTTGTCATAGGATAAGACTTTGGTGGAATTCGGTCGAGCGATTCATGTGGACGGTGATAGTTGTAGTGGTCGAGCCAGTCTTTGGCAAAGTCTGACCATGGCGGAAGCCGGCAGGAAGCGCGGCATCGCCACCAAATCGTCACGTACCGGATTGTCATTGCATCCGCGAGCCCTGCTATCAAGTCGTCCGCTGCACATGCTTTTGAACGCGCGCTTCAACCGGGTAGGGCACCACACCTTGTGGCGGATACGCCGTAACATGCGTCGGGTCATTGGCAATACAGGCGGAAACGATGCCATGAAATGAAGGGAAAGACGGCGTATTCTCAATGCCCAACACCCTCATGGGGTGTATTGTAAGTATTTGTTTTTATTGATAAATTTATCACCGCTTCTAGCAGAGGATTGTTTGA
>JBEBHE010000465.1:0-2592 GCA_040081205.1 Burkholderiales bacterium
GAGCATTGAATTCTCTATAAGTATTTGTTTTTATTGATCTTTTTATAATATTTCGGATGGAGATTTCTTCTTTAAAAACAACATGTTCCGTTCGCTCTTCAATCCCCCGCCGAACCCCGCCGCACGCGTTTCCCATGACGTTTCCCGCTGCGCCGCCGCACTGCTGTTGATAGCGTGCGCCTCGGTCAGCGCCGACCTCTACACTTACACCGACGAGGCGGGCGTGCTGCACCTGAGCGACACCCCCATCGATGCGCGCTATCGCCTGACGCTGGTCGAACCCAAACCGGCTGTTGTGTCCGCCGCCGCCTCTGCCACTTCCATCACGTCGGTCATGATGGCGCCCGCCGCTGCTGGCGCCGTTTCGAGTCATGCCGGCAACCCGTACCCCGCACACCTGCAACCCCTGATCGAACGCATCTCTGCTGCGCACGGCGTAGCCCCCGCGCTGGTGCGCGCCGTCATCCAAGCCGAATCGAACTACAACCCGCGCGCCGTTTCCCCCAAGGGCGCACAGGGCTTGATGCAACTCATGCCCGCCACCGCGCAAAGATTTGGCGTCACCGACGCCTTCGACCCCGAACAAAACGTACAAGCCGGCGTGCGCTACCTCGCCGAACTGATGACGATGTTCAAGAACAACCTTACCCTCGCACTGGCTGCTTACAACGCCGGCGAGAACGCCGTCGTGCAGCATGGCCACAAAGTGCCACCGTATCAAGAAACAGATTCTGACGTGCTGTAGTGGTTTTCGGCCTTAAACCGGTTCCACGGCAAACAACCGCCGGTGTTCCAGCATGGCGTAACGATCTGTCATGCCGGCGATGTAATCGGCGATGGCGCGCGGCTTATCGTCACGGGCACGCGCCTGAAAATCCGGCGGCAGCAGCTTGGGTTCGGCGAGCAGGGCGTTGAACAGCTCGGTGATGATGCGCCGCGCCTTGCTGCTCATGCGCGCCACGCGATAGTGCTGGTAGAGATTGACGCGCAGGAACTGTTTTAATTCAAGTTGCTGTTTTTCGATTCGCGGGCTGAACGCGATCAACGCCGGCGCGCGCCGCACGTCGTCCACCGATTTGGGCGCATGCTCACGGATGTTGGCGGCACTCTGGCTTGTGAGGTCGGAAACCAAAGTGCTGATCATGCGGCGCACGGTTTCATGCACCAGACGGCGTTCGTTGATTTTGGGGAATTCCTTGAGCGCAAGATCGTGGTGACGCCGGAAGATCGGTACCGTGGCAAGCTGCTCCAGCGTCACCAGCCCGGAACGCAGGCCGTCGTCGACGTCGTGGTTGTTATAAGCGAGTTCGTCGGACAGATTGACCAGTTGCGCTTCCAGCGACGGGCGCTGTCGCTTGATAAAGCGCTCGGCCACCGCGCCCAGTTGCAGCGCGTTCTTGCGCGAGCAATGTTTGAGTATGCCTTCGCGCGTTTCGAAGGTGAGGTTAAGGCCGTCGAATCCGCCGTAGCGTTGCTCAAGATGATCGACCACGCGCAGGCTTTGCAAATTGTGCTCAAAACCACCGTAGGGCTTCATGCAGGCGTTAAGCGCGTCCTGTCCGGCGTGGCCAAACGGCGTGTGGCCAAGGTCATGCGCCAGTGTGATGGCCTCGGTGAGGTCTTCGTCGAGATTGAGCTGGCGCGCGATGGAGCGGGAGATTTGCGCAACTTCAAGGCTGTGCGTCAGCCGCGTGCGAAAAAGATCACCTTCGTGATTGACGAACACTTGCGTTTTGTATTCCAGCCGCCGGAACGCGGTGGAATGAATGATGCGGTCGCGGTCCCGCTGAAATTCGCTGCGTCCTTGTGCGGCGGGCTCGCGATGCTGGCGCCCGCGCGTAGCGGCGGCTTGTGCAGCATACGATGCGACTTTAAGCATGGGCTTGTTTGGGGGTGGCCAGCACAGTGTTCAACGACGCGCCGTCGTATTGATCGCAAATAAAGGCTTCGCCGGGTTTGCGCAGCAGAATGAATTTGATTTTTCCGCCTTCGACTTTTTTGTCGTGGCCCATGAGGTCAAGATAACGGTCTGCACCGAGGTCGGGTGCGGTGACAGGGAGTTTTGCGCGTACCAGAATGTCGATAACGCGCTGCACATCCGATTTGCCAATCAAACCGAGTTTTTCGGAGAATTGCGCGGCCATTACCATACCGGCGGCAACGGCTTCACCGTGCAGCCAGGCGCCGTAACCCATGCCCGCTTCGATTGCGTGGCCAAACGTGTGACCGAAATTAAGCAAGGCGCGTTCGCCGGTTTCGCGTTCATCGTTGGTAACGACATCGGCCTTGTTTTGGCACGAGCGTTCGACGGCGAAAGCCAATGCTTCAGGCTCCAGCGCATTCAAGCGATCAATGTTTTTTTCGAGCCAGTCGAGAAATTCCGGGTCGCGTATGAAGCCGTATTTAATGACTTCGGCGAGGCCGGCGGCAAGTTCACGCGAGGGCAGGGTGCGCAGCGTATCCATGTCGGCGATAACCACTTGCGGCTGATAAAACGCGCCGATCATGTTTTTGCCCAGCGGATGGTTGACGGCGGTCTTGCCGCCGACAGCAGAATCCACTTGCGCCAGCAACGTCGTCGGAATCTGGATG